>DAIRTX010000008.1:0-67662 GCA_036803685.1 Verrucomicrobiota bacterium
AAAAATACCACAGATCACATATAACACCAGTTATTAATGAGACACTACACTAGTGCCGTAGAGCTTTTCAACGTGCTGTCCCGATCTGATCGGGAGTGCCTTTGCACACAGCCGCGCTCCAATCTTGTTACGTTCGGAGGCAGTGCGGATGCGCCCCACTGCTCCTGACTTTGATGGCAACAGCGGAGCGCCGATTTCCGATCCGGCGCGTTTCTGCTGGAATCCAACACCCGCCGGGCCGGAGGCCGGTCGTCGCTGAACTATGCCCCGGCAAGCCGGCGCTCCGGGGGTCCGTGGGCGGATGCGCCCGGGCGAGCGTTGAACCCTTGACCGTAGCCGCCGACGTGAGTCGGCGCTGACTTTTCGTAAATCAGCGACTTATATGGCTGAATAAATCGTTGGAAAGAAGATCAGCGCGGATTCACATCCGTAGCTGCTTCGGTTCCGTAGCCGCCGACATCAGTCGGCGCATACTTCCAGGTTTGGAAGTCTTTTTCCCGAATTATTTTGGCGCGGACTGATCCCGCCATGCGGGACGGCTACGAGGTTCAGGATGAGGTGGCGCGTTCAACCAAAATCATTCTGGACAGCCACGGACGACGGAAATAGGGTTGGCACCTGAAACAGGATGGGCTGTCCCGACTTTGCGGGACGCCGTCCATGATCTGTTGGGCTGCATAATGCACGATATGCTTTGCGAGAAGTGCCAAGAACACGAAGCCACCTGTCACATCACGACCATTGAAGGCGGCATCTCGAAGTCCAGAGATTTGTGCAGTGAGTGTTATGAAGCTGGTTCGCCGGAAGCGAGAGAGTTCGCAGCGGCACAGCGTAAGGCGCGCTGCGAGTATTGCGGCGGGCAGCCTTGCGCTGGCGGTACTGATTTTCTCGCGCTCGTGACGGGTGTTCAGAAGATGAAGTTTATGTGTATGCCGTGCTCGATGGAGCATAACCGATACATTCAGCAGCAGTTGCAGCAAGATGCTTCGGGACTATCACAGCAAGAGCAGTTGGCAGCGCCTCATATACTCCGTGACGAGGCAGACAAGCATATGAAGCAGTGGGTTTCAGAGAGAGGTTCACAATGATGCAGCCTCCTATGAGGACAGGCTGCACCGCCGATGCTTCAAATCGTTGAGGGAAGGATCTGTTTATTTTGCCGCCTGCCGCGCGCAATCGTCCTCGTTCTTCGTTCTCGTTCTCGTCCTCGATTCTTGTTTTTCGATTACGAGGACGAGGACGATTTTTTATCTGGCCGCCTCACGCCGCGCCCAGGCGTCAGCCTCCAAAATTTGTTCCAGCTTCGGATGCAGCACAACTGTGTGCGCATCCATCGTGCACCGGACGATTTCCGTGATTTGCGGGAAATTGATTTTCCCGTTGATGAACGCCTCCACCGCCACTTCGTTCGCCGCGTTCAGCACCGCCGGCAACGTGCCGCCCACCTCCCCTGCCCGGCGCGCGAGTGTCAGCGCCGGAAAACGTTCCGCATCCGGCTCCTCAAACGTCAGACTGCCCAGTTTTGCAAAATTGGTCTGCACGCGCTCGCTCGGCGCGCGATCAGGATACGTCAACGCGTATTGAATCGGCAGGCACATGTCCGGCGTGGAAAGCTGCGCGAGCAGCGCTCCATCCACAAATTCCACCATGGAGTGAACGATGCTTTGCGGATGCACCAGCACGCCGACGCGCTCGATGCCGATGTCAAACAACCAGCGCGCTTCTATCATTTCCAGCCCCTTGTTGAACAGCGTCGCCGAATCAATGGTGATTTTTTTGCCCATGACCCACGACGGATGTTTGAGCGCGCGCTCGACGGTGATGTTTTGAAATTCTTCCTTCGGCGTGTTGCGAAACGGTCCGCCGGACGCCGTGAGCCAAAGTTTGCGGACGGAATTGGACGGCTTGCCATCGAGACACTGAAAAATCGCCGAATGTTCGCTGTCCACGGCAAGCACGCGAACGCCGTGTTTGCGCGCCTCGCTCATCACGATTTCGCCGGCCATCACAAGAATTTCCTTCGATGCCACGGCAATGTCCTTGCCCGCGCGGATCGCGGCGAGCGCGGGCTTCAATCCCGCCGTGCCGACGATGGCAATGAGCACGATGTCCGCCGACGGCAGCGTGGCGAGTTTGATCAAGCCTTCGTCACCCGAATAAACCTGCGTTGTCGCGCCGAAAAATTTCCCCAGGTCGCGGGCTTTTTCCGGATCGCTGATTGAAATCGCCTCCGGCCGGTGTTTGCGCGCCTGTTTGAGCAACAGTTCGGCATTGTTTCCGGCGGCCAGGCCGAGCAGCCGAATGCGATCCGGCAAATCTTCGGCCACCTTGATGGTGCTGGTGCCGATGGAGCCGGTCGAACCGAGTAAAACAACGTTCTTCATCGGAGGAATGGAGAAATGGAGTATTGGAGTAATGGAGCACTGGAATTCAATACTCCAACACTCCAACACTCCAACATCCCGGTTTCGGGGCGCCTCAGAATTTCGCTGCGTTCATTTCTCATGGATGCGTGAGAATATGCCGCAAATACAGATACATGATCGGCGCATTGAACAGCAAACTGTCCAGCAAGTCGAGAATGCCGCCAATGCCGGGAAACAGCCGCCCGGAATCCTTCACCCCGGCTTCGCGTTTGAACAGCGATTCAATCAAATCACCGATGACCGCCGTCAGACTCAGCAAAACGCCGAGCACAACGGCGTGCAGCGGGTTCATGCCCGCCATTTTATCGCCAAAAAAATGCACAAAGACGAGGCTCGCCACGGTCGAAAGGAAAATTGCGCCGCCAAAGCCCTCCCACGTTTTGCCGGGGCTGATGCGTGGAATCATTTTATGTCTGCCGATGAGCGAGCCGACGGCATACGCGCCGGTGTCGCTGAATTTCGTCACGAGGACGAAGTAAAGGACGTAAAACCTGCCGTCCACCCCGGGGAAAAAATTGATTTTCTGGATGAAGTTCAACAGCCACGGCACATACATCAGGCCAAACAAGGTCGTGGAGATCGCCAGAATGCCCGCCGTGTTGCTGCGCGAAACAAATTGCCGCACGCACAAACCGAGCACGAACAAGATGAGGAAACCCGTTTCAAAATCGTTCGCGCGCGACGGCGAATCGTAAATGCCGAGATGTCCGGTCAAATGCAAAAACGTGCCCACCATGAGCAACACACCACCGAGCAGACCGCACCATTTGAAGCAGACAAGATTGCGCCTTTCAACGAGTCCGTAAAATTCCGCCAGTCCGGCCGTCGCGAGAAATATCATGATGAGAATGAAAACGCCGTCGGAAATCAGCCGGTTGCTGGAGAACAAAGCCGCGAGAATCACCGTCCAGAGAATCACCGTGGTGATCAACCGGCGGAGAAACACTCGTGCCTTCGAGGGCGTTTGGGCCACAACAGCCGTGTCGGACATGCGCCCGGAAAATAGCAGGGGCGACAGGAATTGCCAACACCGACTTCAGTCGCGTGTTCGTGTTCCGCCGGACGGAACGGAGTTCTCAATTGGCCGGCTGGATTCATCCGGGCGCATCTTGCGGGCGTGTTGCCCAAAAGGAACGGAGCGCGGGTGTCTGGCCGCAGCCGCCCGGATTGCCGGCCTTGGGAGCGCCGACGTCTCGTCGGCGGGTTGGAATTGTCTGTCGCAACGCAGCGAGCCGGCGGGACGTCAGTCGTCGCGTGGCTTTGACCCGACAAGCCAGCGCTCCCAAGAGGTGGAAGAATGGTGGCGGTGTCGAAGTGCGCCCGGCTTACTTAACGGTTGCGCGCGGCGATCATTTTGGCGAAGCTATTTGCGGCTGACGTGGTTGGGGTCGTAGCTCAGTTGGTAGAGCGTCTCGTTCGCAATGAGAAGGTCGCAGGTTCGATTCCTGTCGGCTCCACCATCCTACGCTCGGAACCGATGCTTGGAGGTTCCGAGCGTAGGATGGTGTCCTCCGTAGCCCCCGTCCTTCATAGCTTTAGCGACGGAGGATGGCGAAGGAGGACTTTTCGCCATAAGTTCCGAGCTACGGATGGCAGGCCAGTTGATTTGGCAGCGCAGCGGAGAGCGAAGACTGCCGCGCCGTATCGGAGCGAAGGCGGGTTATAAACTGTCGAATGGATTCAAACTTTGAAGCAAGGATGACGGAAGAACACATGATTCGTCTGAATAAATTCATTAAGCCATGAAAATGCTGTTGAAAGACAAATGGGTTTTAATCACCGGCGCGTCGAGTGGATTTGGCGCGGCGGCGGCACGGGCGTTCGGCGTGGAAGGCGCAAAACTTTTGCTCGGCGCGCGCCGCGTTGACCGTTTGGAAAAAGTCGCCGCCGAGGCGCGCCAAGCCGGCGCACTGGAGGCGCATTTTCACGAATTGGACGTGACCAAAACGCCGAGCGTCGAAACGTTCGTCGCCTGGGCGTGGGGGAAAATGGACGGACAAAAGGATTTGCACATTTTGATCAACAACGCCGGCGGCGCACACGGTCTGGACACCGTCGCCGGGGGCAGGGACGCGGATTGGGAGGCTATGATTCAAACGAACGTCCTCGGTATCTTGCGCGTGACGCGCGCGGCGCTGCCGCTCATGCCGCACGACGCAGGCGCGAGCATCATCAACATCGGCTCGGTTGCCGGCCACACGGCTTACGAAGGCGGCGCAGTGTATTGCGCGGCAAAAGCGGGTGAGTTGCAAATCACCCGCGCGTTGCGAATGGAATTAAACGGCACCGGCATTCGCGTTGGCACGGTTGATCCCGGCCTGGCCGAAACGGAATTTTCGCTCGTGCGTTTCAAGGGCAACGCCAAACGCGCGGAAAATGTTTACGAGGGTATGAATCCCCTGACGGCGGAAGACATCGCGGAAATTTTGGTCTGGGTCGCCAGCCGCCCGCCGCACGTGAACATTGACGAACTGCTCGTCAAGCCGGTTGACCAGGCGGCGATGCACAAAATTTACCGGCGCAAGGCAGGGTAATTTTCAAATTCCGCGATTCGCGCGCCAGAGCAGCACTGCGCCGACGGCTTGAAAGATAAGATTCGGCAGCCAGAGAATTAAATGCGGCACCAGCTCAGGCCGCGCCGACAATTGTCCGGCGGCGATGATGAAGCTGTAATAAACCAGCACGAGCAAAAGCGCGATGGCGACGCCAATGTTCGTCTCGCGCCGGTGCATGCGGATGCCGAGAGGAATCCCGACGAGCGTGAAGCCAAAACACGCAAACGAAAACGAGATCTCCCGGTTCATCTCCACGCGAATCGGCTCGGTCAAATCGTTTCGCTGTCTGGCAAATTCACGGGCTTGTGCGCGCAATTCATCGGATGTCAGGGTGGCCTCTGGCGGCAGGCCGATTCGCCGCTCCAAATCGCGCAGTTCGTCCCGCAATTGCCAGAACGTCATGTCACTGATTTTGGTTTTGCCCAGCCGGTTCGTCGCCGTGTTCAGGTCGAAATTCAATGTCAATTCCGGGGATGCGGTGATTCCCACACGTGGTCCGGTTAACGTCACGCTGCGAGCGTCGAACAAGTGCAAAATCAGTTGTTTGTTCGTCACGTCGGTTTCGAACCGGCCACGCGGCGCGCGCAAAGTTGTTCCCACGTTGGTCTCATTTTCGAGCTTGAAGATCATCACGCCTTGCAAATTGCCGCCTCGATTTTTTTCCGTGTAAAAAATGTAACCCGGAAAATCGCGAATGAACCGGCCTTCCGGCAATTGGGCGTTCACCAGTTCAGCCCGGACCTGGAAAAGCAAATTCTTGTAAGCCACCCGGGAACGCGGGCCGAGGTCCGTGTTGATCCAGGCGCTGAGACCGCAGCAGAAAAGACTTAACAACAAAATGGGCGTGATGAGCGAAAGCAGGCTGACGCCGCTTGCACGCGCGGCGGTGAGCTCCTGATCCGCGCTGAAACGGCCGAACACCAGCAGCGTCGCCGTCAGCAAACCCATGGGCAGCGCAAAGACCCATACAAAAGGAATCAACAGGCTGATGGCCTGGAAGATAATGCCGGGACGCGCCTGGCCGTTGATGAGCAGGTCCAAAATCCCCTTGATGACATTGCCGAGCAACAGCACAAAGGTGAACACTGTCACCGTCAGCACCAACGAGGCGAGCACCTGGCCGGTCAGATATTTGTGCAGCGTTTTCACATTATTTTATGCAGATGCTGGCACAATCCTAAAGCCAGAACGCAAAATCCGAAATGCCAAAATGAAGTGGCTGGCCGAGGCCCACCTACGCACTATGCTTCTGCTTCGGAAGGCTGGCCTGCCATCCGTAGCTCGGAACCTCCGGGCGTCGGTTCCAAGCAATATTTGTCCGGACTGGCCTGCCATCCGTAGCTCGGAACTTATGGCGAAAAGTCCTCCTTCGCCAAGGGGCGTGTTGCTCAAATTTGTAGGGCAGGCTTTCGAGCCTGCCGGTTGCGAAGTTTTCCAACTTCGCGGACCAAAGCTGACAGTTTGACGGGGAATCCGGGGACTGGAAAGTCCCCAGAACCGGCAGACAGGAATGTCTGCCCCACATCCGAAGCGGAAATTGATTTGGGCAACACGCCCCAAGGCTACGGAGGACACCATCCTACGCTCCGAGCCTCCAAGAGTCGGTTCCGAGCGTAGGATGGTGGCTGGGGGCGGAATTGAACCGCCGACACAAGGATTTTCAGTCCTCTGCTCTACCAACTGAGCTACCCAGCCGACCACAGTCGCGCATTAAACCTCGCGTTTGACCCGTTGGCAAGGTGAAACGCGAAGGCGACACGGTCGTGTATCTGTGCGTCGCCGATACAGTTTGTTTTTGGGACATAAAAAAGAACGTAAAACCGTCAAAAACTTCCCGATTATCAGGCATTTTTGAGTTGGTACGCACGATGCTTGGAATCGGACGTGCAGAGAACCGAAGATTCCGACTTGTTGCTGCTCCTGTCTGGGTCAGAGTATGTCCTCCGTTTTCTCGTTCTCCTTCTGGCTCTGGCTGCGACTTCGGTGTTTGGGCAGGAATCGGTGCTGACTTTGGCGATGGTCAGTTACGATCAATCACCGGCACGGACGCCCGCAGTGGCCCGCCATGATTCGGCAACCAGTTCCTTTCGTTACGCTTCCGCTCCCCGTCTCCAGTCCCGGGTAGCGGTGTTGAAACCCGACAATCAAAACGCCATCGATTTTTCATCCGATTTCCGTCTCGAAAAACAGAGCGGTTCCAATCAGTGCGATTTGTTTCATTTGGTTCACAAAAAAATGTACGCGAACAGGCGGACGGGCAGTTGGGTGCTTGTCGCAGCCGGATACGGACAAGTTTGTCAGTTTGAATCCGGCATCAGGAAAAACACAGCGGAATTGCAGCGGCCAGGTTGTGCCTACCTCAAGGCCAGTTTCAGCTTTTGATTCTCCGAAATAGTTCCTCCCCAAGCGAGCCGCCGGTTTCAGCGGGCGCCCGGACTTTGTTTTTCATCGCGCCGGCGGCTCATCCGTGTTAATCAGTTTCCATCCGTGGTCAAAATTCTCAACGACAGCGCGCGCGAATTTCTTAACGCCACCGCCTGGAGCAACGCAGCCTGTGAACCCCTCACCGGCGATGCCTCCGCCCGAAAATATTTCCGCCTGCAAAAGGACAAACAAAGCGCGGTTTTGATGGATGCCTCATCGGTTCTGGAGAGCGTGGCACCTTTCATCCAGATCAGCCAGCATCTCCATCAGCTCGGTTTCAGTGTGCCGGCCATTCTGGCCCGGTCTGACGGGAAAGGCCTGCTGTTGCTGGAAGATTTTGGCGATGCAACCTTTACCCGCCTGCTGGATAACCCATGCGAGCCGGAAAAGCTTTATACGCTGGCTACCGATGTCTTGATTGCCCTGCACCAGCATCCCCAGGCAACTCCCAAAGATTTGCGGGTGTATCACCCGGAAAAAATGCTGGAAGATATCGGGCTGTTTTTGGAATGGCGCACCCCCATGATTTCAGAAGCAGGCAAGGCGGAATTCAAAACCGTCTGGCGGGAGGTGTTGCCCTTGGCGCATCAGGTCCCGGCGTCGCTCTTGTTGCGCGATTATCATGTGGCCAATCTGATGTTGCTTCCGAACCGCCAGGGCGTCCGGCAGGCCGGACTCCTTGATTTTCAGGATGCGTATCAAGGCCCGATCACGTATGACCTGGTGTCACTGCTGGAAGATGCCCGGCGCGATGTTCCGGAGGAGTTGGGAGAAAAAATGCTGGCCCGGTATCTGGCCCGGTCCCCTGCCCTCGACCGGAAGGCTTTTGAAACTTCCCTGGCCATCCTGGCGGCGTTGCGTCACACCCGCGTGCTGGCCATTTTTGAACGGTTAAGCCAGCACGAGGGAAAGCATGACTATAAGAAACTTTATTCGCCGCGTGTGGAACGCCTGTTGCAAAGGGCCTTGCGCCATCCCATGCTGGCCGGCGTGAAACGATGGATGGAACGCCATACAGATTTGCAAAAAATAATTTGTAATTAAAACAGGTGCCCCTCGCCCCATCCCTCTCCCCGATCGGGCGGGGAGAGGGTGTCCGACATGTCGCGCCGAAGCGCAGTGGAGGCGGAAGGACGGGAGAGGGGTTCGTACTCACATTCTGGAAATTTATTCTGGCAACAACTTTATGCACGGTAAGATCAAAACAGCCATGGTCCTGGCCGCCGGTTATGGCACGCGGCTGAAGCCGTTGACGGACCGGATGCCCAAACCGCTGGTCCCCGTGGCAGGCAAACCGATGATTAAATATGCGCTCGACAAGCTGCGGGCGTACGGGATCAAAGAAGTCATCATCAACGTCTCGCACCTCAAGGACCAATTGACCGCTTATGTCTCCAATTGTCGCGGCCTGACCATCAAAATCTCCGAAGAAACTGAGCCACTGGAAACGGGCGGTGGTTTGAAGAAGGCGCTGCCGTTTTTGGGCAACGAACCTGTTTTCACCATCAACAGCGACATCATCTGGCTGGATGAACAGGAAAGTGCGCTGGATCGTCTGACCCGTTATTGGGATGACACCAAAATGGATTTTCTGCTCCTCACGCAACCCAAAGCAAAAGCCATTGGGCATGACAAGGGCGAAGATCATCTTTTCATCAAACGCGACAATACCTTTGATTGGAACGAGCGGGAATCGCCCTACATCATTGCGGGTATTGGCATCATGCATCCCCGCATCTTGATGAATGCACCCGACGGAAAATTCACCGTCAAAATCCTCTGGCACCAGGCCCTTGCTCAAAATCGTCTCTTCTGCCTGCCGCATCACGGCCAATGGTTCCAAACCGGCACCATCGCGGACATCAAAACCACCGAAAAAAATCTGAAGAGGCCTGGCGGCTGACTCCCGAAAGGGGTCGGTTCTTACAATTGACAATCCGCGCCAACTTGGCCAGTCTTTGATTGTCGTTTGCCAAACACTTATGCCAAGACCACTGCGAGTTGAGTTTGCCGGAGCCATCTACCACCTGATGAGCCGGGGAGATCGACGTGAACCGATCTTCTTTGATGATGAGGATCGCAAGACTTTCCTCCGCACGCTGGGCGAGGCATGCGAAAAGACCGGCTGGCAGGTCCACGCCTATTGCCTGATGGAAAATCATTTCCACTTGGTGGCCGAAACGCCGCAGCCAAACCTGGTGGCCGGCATGAAATGGTTGCTCGGCACTTACACCGGAGGTTCAATCGCCGACATCAGTTCTTCGGGCATCTTTTCAGCGGACGCTACAAGTCGTTGGTCGTTGACGAGCGCACGCCGGGCTATCTGCGAACTGCTTGCGATTACGTGCATCTGAATCCGGTGCGGGCAGGGTTGGTCCAGGCGGACGCCCCGTTGTCAGCTTATCTGTGGAGCAGCTTTCCGCTCTATGTGTCCGTGAAACGCCTTCCGCCCTGGCTGCGCGTGGATCGCTTGCTGGGCGAGCACGGAATTCAGGAGGATTCTGCCAAGGGTCGCATAGAGTTCCAACGCCGGATGGAACAGCGCCGCAGCGAAGGTGAATCGCCGGAGATGCTGGCCTCCCTGCGCCGGGGATGGCGTTTGGGCGCGGCGGATTTTCTCCAGCGCCTGACGGAGAAGCTCGGGCGTCGCGGCCAACCACACGAACTGGCTCGCGAACGGCGCGAGACGGACACGGAGCGCGCCGACCAGATCGTCCAGCAAGGCCTGCAAGAAGTGGGATGGTCTGAAGCGGACTTGGACCGTCACCCCAAGGGCCATCCTCACAAGGTCGCTGTTGCACACAAGCTCCGGCGCGAAACCCCGATGACACGCGACTGGATTGCCAAGCGATTGCGCATCGGCAGTGCCAGCTACGTGTCGCACCTGCTAGCGAGGCCGTGATCGAGGTTCGCTGACTCCTTCATGCGAGAGCGGCGATTGTCAATTGTAAGAACCGACCCCTAGACGTCGGCATTGGGTTACATGCGCCGTTGGCGTTATCATGCCGATTCGGAAATCGGCTCTCCAAGTGTAACTGTCGGGGTTGGCGGCAGTGCCGGGATGCGTCCTGTGGACTGTTCGTGCGCAGAAACCATTTGATCCGGTAATAAGAGTAGGATAGTATCCGCTCGAAACCTAATAAGTGGGGTGAATCGTTGACACAAGGCATGGCATCGGGAAGTGCCGTAACGACGCCACGCAGATGGCCTTGCGATTCCTGAAATCGGCTATGAAACCAAATTGCCAGTCCACACTGGCGGGGAGCCAGCCATGAGCGCGGCCAAGGCGTATTCACTTGCCAAGACCGACTCACCGGCCACTCATAAGTTGCGATGCCCTTTGGGCGCGGCGATGTTTTCCGACCAGGCATGGGAAGAAATTGCCCGCAGCTTGAAACTCTCCAGTCGCGAACTGCAAATCGTGCGCAAGGTGTTTGACGATTACACCGAATTCGCCATCGCCAACAATCTCAACGTCTCGCCCCACACCGTCCACACGCACTGCGAACGCCTGTATCACAAGCTGGCGGTAACCGACCGGGTGAAACTGGTCCTGCGTGTCATGGATGAATTTCTGGCGCTGACGGTCGCGTCGGAAACCGTCCTGCCTCCCATCTGTGCCAACCGGGTTGCCGGCCGTTGTCCCTTGCGCCGCAATTAAGCGTGGCTTTGGAAGTTCACCTCACCAGCCGACGGCTGAACAGCCGACTTTCCAAGCAAATCGTCTAAGGCATAAATTGCCATTGAAATAGAAATTCAAAACAGAAAGGACAACCATGAAAAATACATTAAGAATTGCAGTACTTGTTTCATTATTCGTGCCCTTGGCCGCACGCGCCCAAGTGCATTGGTTCGTTACTCTCGATGAGAACGGCAACGGCATCGCCTTTAACTCGGTCGGCATTACGAATACTTTGAATGGCGTGCTTTTGGCGGACCCCTCCGGCGCGCTAGCTGGTAACGTGCTGGTATACACCCTGCCGTTCAACTTCCCAGCGGGATCAGTTGGAGATGATCTGCTGCTCGAACCGCCGAACTACGTCGGAGTCTCCGATGTCATTCGTTTCTGGGGGAATAATGCTGGGGGAAATCAGGTTATTTTCTATTCCGACCTTGACGCTGACCTAGGTGAACCTCCTTATCCGTTGGCCGACACGGGCCTTCCCGGCAGTTACCTCACAATTCCAACATATATACCGCCTGCCCAATTGCAGGAGGTTAATATCGGAGGAGGAAATCAAGGCGCCATTCATTCTGCAATCAGCGGCGAACCTGGCATTGGTGCCGGATTGGGTAACTACACATTCATCAGCGATGTGCCGGAGCCGGGCACACTGGCCCTGGTGGGAGCGGGCCTCGCCGGATTGGCGTTTGGAGCCTATCGTCGCCGCAGCAAATAATCTTTCGTTCCCAACTTGCTCGGTATTTACCGACGACAAAGCCGAACCAGTTTTCTGGTTCGGCTTTTGATTTGAACTTCAAACAATCTGTGGCTGCATCTTTTCCGGATTCACGCCCAATTCCTTGATTTTGGAAAGGGCAGTTGGAACCGCCAACCATGCGAAAAACGCGAAAGATGAGTGGGGTGAGCAGAACGCACAATTCACCTGACAAGTGAATCCTCTTTGTTGCCAAACTCCTTTTCAGTTCGCGTATTTGGCATATTTCGCGGTTTGCCCTCACACCCGTGCAGGCGGGACGCGCTGCGCTACCTTATCAAACGATCTGCGGCTGCACTTTTTCGGGATCCACGCCCAAGTCTTTGATGGCCTTGGCCACGACCTCCCGTTTCACCAGACCTTTCTCCGCCAGCGCGTAAAGCGTGGCGATGACGGTGGATTCCGCGTCCACCTCAAAAAACCGGCGTAGCCGCGCCCGCGTATCGCTCCGGCCAAAGCCGTCCGTGCCCAGCGTCATCAATCCGCCCGGCACCCACGGCGCAATCTGGTCGGGCACCAACCGCATGTAATCCGACACCGCGACAAACGTCCCCTGCTCTTTCGCCAGCAACGTTTCGACGTATGATTTCTTCGGCGCGGCGGTCGGGTGCAGCATGTTCCAGCGTTTGCAGCGCAACGCGTCGGTGCGGAGCAGTTTGTAACTCGTCGCGCTCCACACGTCGGCGGAAACGCCGTAACGTTCAGCTAGAATTTCCTGCGCTTTGAGCGCCGAGTTGATGATCGGTCCGCTGCCAAAGATATGGGCTTTGTTTTTTTTGCCCTCCACGCCGGATCTGAATTTATACAGCCCTTTTAGAATGCCATCCTCGACGCCTGCCGACATCGGTGGCATGGTGTAGTTTTCGTTGTAAAGCGAGAGGTAATAGAAAATCTCCTCGCCTTCGGCATACATTCGGCGCAGGCCGTCGGCGATGATGACGGCGATCTCGTAAGCGAACGCCGGATCGTAAGCCAGCAGCGTCGGCATGGTGCTCGCGTGCAACAAGCTGTGTCCGTCCTGATGCTGAAGACCTTCGCCATTGAGCGTGGTGCGACCGGACGTCGCGCCGAGCAAAAAGCCCTTCGCCCGGATATCGCCCGCCAGCCAGAACAAGTCACCGACGCGCTGTGGGCCAAACATCGAATAATAAATGTAAAACGGAATCATCGGCACATCGTGTGTCGCGTAAGACGTGCCTGCCGCGATGAACGACGACATCGAACCGGCCTCGGTAATGCCTTCTTCGAGAATTTGTCCGTCTTTCTTTTCGTTGTAGTAAAGCAACGATTGGCTGTCTACGGGTTCGTAAAGCTGCCCCTTGGACGAGTAAATGCCGATGTCTTTGAACAGCGCGTCGAGGCCGAACGTGCGCGCCTCGTCGGGAATGATCGGCACGATATGTCTGCTCAGACCTTTGTGCCGCAGCAAAACGCTGATGAGCCGCACGAACGCCATCGTCGTCGAGGCTTCCGTGTTCGAGCCTTTGAAAAATTCGGCAAAATAATCGGGCTTCGGCACGTCGAGTTTCGACGCGGCGGGATTGACCTTGCGCGAGGGCAAAAAGCCGCCGAGCGTTTTGCGCCGCTCGAGCAGATACTTCGTCTCCGGGCTGTCCGCCGACGGACGATAAAACGGCGCCTCGGCGATGATGTCGTCGCTGATGGGGATGTTGAACCGCGCGCGGAACTCGCGAAGCTCCTTTTCGTTCAATTTCTTCTGCTGGTGCGTGATGTTGCGGCCTTCACCGGCCTCGCCGAGGCCGTAACCTTTCACCGTCTTTGCCAGAATCACCGTTGGCCGGCCCTTGTGCTCCAACGCGGCCTTGTAGGCGGCATGGACCTTGCGCGTGTCATGGCCGCCGCGTAGCAGCTTGCGAATCTGGTCGTCGGTGAGGTGGTTCACCAGTTCGAGCAATTCGGGATATTTGCCGAAGAAATGCCGTCGCGTGTAGCTGCCCGGCTCGACGGAATACTTCTGGTAATCGCCGTCCACCGCCTCTTCCATGCGCTTGACGAGCAGGCCGGACTTGTCGCGCGCGAGCAAATCGTCCCAATCACTGCCCCAAATGAGCTTGATGACGTTCCAGCCGGCGCCCAGGAACGCGGCTTCGAGTTCCTGGATGATTTTGCCGTTGCCGCGCACGGGGCCGTCCAGTCGCTGCAAATTGCAATTCACGACCCAGATTAGGTTGTCGAGGTTCTCGCGCGACGCGAGCGTGAGCGAACCGAGCGTTTCCGGTTCGTCCGATTCGCCGTCGCCAACAAAGCACCAAACTTTCGGTTCCTCCGTCCATTTCGCCAGGCCGCGCGCCTGGAGATAGCGATTAAACCGCGCCTGGTAAATAGACAGAAGCGGGCCAAGCCCCATTGAAACCGTCGGGAACTGCCAGAACTCCGGCATCAGGTACGGATGTGGATAGGACGACAACCCGCCGCCTTCAGCCAGCTCCTGACGGAAATTCTGCAAATGCCGTTCGTCCAAACGGCCTTCGAGAAACGCACGCGCATACATGCCCGGCGCGGCGTGACCCTGGAAATAAACCAGGTCGCCGGGAAAATTCTCCGTGCGCCCGCGGAAAAAATGATTGAAGCCGACCTCGTAAAGCGTCGCTGCCGAGGCGTAGGTCGAAATGTGGCCGCCAACGTTGGTGGTGGAGTTGGCTTTGACGACCATCGCCATGGCGTTCCAGCGGACGTAGCTCTTGATCCGGCGCTCCATCTGCCAGTCACCGGGGAACGGCGGCTGTTGCTCCGGCGGAATCGTGTTGACGTAAGGCGTGTTGAAGCCGCGCGGCAATTCGGTTTGCGAAGCGCGCAGACGGTCGGTGAGTTTTTTCAGCAATTGTGCCGTCCGTTCCGGTCCCTGGTTTTCCAAGGTCAGATCGAAGACGGACTGCAGCGACTCCGCCCATTTGTCACCCGACCCGTGAATTTCTTTTTTCTCAATACTCACTGTCTTCTCCGCTATTTTTCCGTTTCACAAAAAGCTCGGTAGGATTAAAACGGAACCCTACACTCAACGCCAGCGAAATCAGTGCAACTGCAAAATGAAATTACTCGATCTGACGCTTCCCTGGCCGGCCGAAAACCTGGCCTGCGACGAGGCGCTGCTCGACGCCGCGGAAACCGGTGCCGGCGACGAGGTGCTGCGTTTCTGGGAATCGCGCGAATCTTTTGTCGTTGTCGGCTACGCGAACAAAGTGGCGGCGGAAGTGAACGTTGCGGCATGCGAGACGCACGGCATCCCGGTTCTGCGACGCTGTTCCGGCGGGGGCACCGTGGTGCAAGGACCCGGCGGCCTCAACTACACGCTGGTTCTGCGAATTACCGCAGACGGCCCGCTCCACAGCATCGGCATCGCCAACCAGTTCATCATGCGCCAAAACCGCGCCGCGCTGGAATCGGTTGTGAATCGACCGGTGGCGGTGCGTGGTCATACGGATCTCACTGTCGGCGACCGCAAATTTTCCGGCAACTCCCAGCGCCGCAAAAAACACTTTCTCCTCTTTCACGGAACATTCCTGCTGAACTTCGATCTGTTACTCGTCAGCGAGCTATTGCCCATGCCATCAAAGCAACCCGATTACCGGGAGCACCGCGCGCACACCGAATTTCTGACCAACTTGAATGTCCCAGCGAATGAAGTGAAGGCCGCGTTGCGACAGACTTGGAAGGCGGAAGAACCATTAGATAATCCGCCTCTGGAAAAGATTACGGCCCTGGCGCGGGATAAATACGCCACGCGCGAATGGAATTTTAAATTTTAGATTGGTAGGGCTGCGCTGCCGCGCAGCCAGGCCGAGCGGCAGCTCGGCCCTACCGTTAAAATCATATCCGCTTCGCCAGTTCGGCCTGGCTCTTCGCAAAGACTTCCTTGTGCAACGAATTGCCGTGCGCGTCCATCGTGACGACGGTGGGGAAATCCTGCACTTCAAATTCCCAAATCGCCTCCGGAGCGCCGAATTCTTTCATCATGTAAACATTGCGCACCTTCTTGATGCAGTCGGCCAGCACCTGCGCCGCGCCACCGACCGCGTGCAGATACACGCAGCCGTGTTCCTTGCAAGCCGCCAGCGTCCGGTCGCCCATGCCGCCCTTGCCGATGACGCCGCGGAGGCCATATTCCTTGATGATTTGGGCCTGATACGGCTCTTCGCGGATGGAAGTGGTCGGGCCGGCGGCGGTGGCTTTCCAAGAACCGTCGTCCTGCTTCATCACGACCGGGCCGCAGTGGTAAAGAATCCCGTCGCGCAGATTCACGCCCGGCGGCAGCTTGCCGCCCTCGTGCAAATACTTGTGCATCGCGTCGCGCCCGGTGAACACGACGCCGGAAATCAAAACCTCGTCGCCGACTTTCAGCGCCCGGATTTTTTCTTCGGTGAAGGGAAAACTCAATTTAATCATAGTCATTCTTGAATTGCGTCAACGCTTCTTGCGCGGTGGTTCGTCCTTCAAAATCAAGGGCGCAGTTTTCCGTTCGCGATAGAGCTTCTCGCGCGTCCGACGCACCTCGGCGATGATCGGATCGTGAACCCGATACGGCTTGCCCCGGGGCCGCGGCGGTTCTGCGGCCTCGCGCGCTCGCAATCGCGCCTGCAACTCCTCCGGCGAATTCACCATCGGCCCGGCGTGAGGATGTTCCTCCAGCCATGCCTCCATCTGATCGAGGAAACGCCGCGTGTCACCGTTCGCCTCCGCCGCCAGACGTTCTTTGATGACTTCGAGTTCCTGAAGAATCGGATCGGCTTTCATGGAAAACTAGCCTTCTTGCTTTGGCTGGTCGCGGAGCATCAGTGCATTTTCCCGGCTTTCCGCCCATTCGTTTGCGTCCTTCACGAGAGGATGCGCCGGGTCCTCCATGCGCTCGCGCGTTCGCAAGTCGGCGAAAATGGCGTGGATGTCGTAGTTAAACTGGCGTGCCAGTTTATCCCGGATGCGTCGCACTTCTTCTACAATCGGATCGTCATTCATATTGACCCTGCTTCAACGCTTCTTGCGCGGTGGTTTGTCGTTGAGAACCATTGCCGCCTGCGCAACGCGTTGGCGTTCTTTCTCGGCCACGAGTTGGCGCAGTTCTTCCGCCGAACGGATCACTTTTCGCCCCGCCTTTTCCTCGGCGTTGGTGATTTTGTCCAACTTCGCAAAATAAGCAGCCGGGTCGGCGGCCATTTCGCGCGACAACTGGTCTTTGACGCGCCAGAGTTCTTCAAGTATCGGGTCAGCTTTCATCGTCTCATATTTCCATGAGTTCTTCCGGTGTGCAAACGCGCGGCAGGTGTAAGCCGCGTTCGGCAATAAATTTTTCCAGCCGATGCAAAACCAGCGCATTGACCAGATGCCGGAAATTCCACGTCAGCAGATAGTCTACCGCAGCACAGGTGGCGACCGCCAGATGATTCGCATCCGCACGGGCAACGGCGGGAAACAATCCGCGCTCCAGCAAATCTGCCGCGAGCTTGGCGCTTTCCGCTCCGCCCGAAATCAACGGCAATCCCTGCAACACAGCCATCCGCTTCGCCGCCATGCCGGCATCTCCCTCCATCGCCTCGGCGATGACTTCCTGCGAAATCACACAGGCGAACTGCCCGCGCTGCTCCGCCCACCATTCCTTTGTGAGTTGCTGCCGCCAGGCCGTCACCGGATTACGGCTCGACCGCGCCACCAGATAACTAACCATGCTCGTCTCAATGTAAACCGATTCCATATTTCAGTAAACTGCATCGCGCCCGGTGAACACGACACCGGAAATCAACACCTCGTCGCCGACTTTCAGCGCGCGGATTTTTTCTTCGGTGAAGGGAAAAGTTAATTTTTTCATGGGATATCCGGCTTAAAAAGCATTCCGTTGGTTCAAACTCATCCCTTGGTCCGGGGTTTGGTTGGAGAAAACAAAACGAACACCTTTACGTCGAAGGCCCGAAACAGGTCGCGAAACCGGGTTTCGATCATCTGTTTGGCGTCGCCCACCGCCAGGGTTGACTCGGCGCTTTTGCGGGCCTTCTCTTTGAGTTGAATCAATATCTGCTGGTGATCGCCGGTGGTCAGCCAGTTGAGATAACCGTCTTCCTCCAGATAGTAATTTGCCTCCGGGTTGATGGTTTCCAGCGACAGGATTTTGGGTTCGGGCAGGATGATGGTCACCACCTGGTTGGACGGGTTGTAGGCGGCGAAAAATTTGGCGGCCAGATCGAACCCGATTTTTGCCACAAACGTCTGCTCCGCAATGATGCGTTTGGTGCTATGCAGATCGGTTTTTTTATAATCGATTATCTCGCAAATATTTCTTTGCAGCACCGCCAGTTCGGCGATGGGCGTGGCGTCACAGACGGTGGTCGAAGAAACCACATTGACCTGCGACTGGAAAATGGCCTTGAAGGCATCAATCCCGTGTTTGCCAAAATCAAACACCTGTTCAACGATTTTGCCGGGAGCTTCCACCGTCTTTACCGCCACCCTTGTAACCGGCCGGACCACCGTCAGGTAAATGGCAAAGGCAACCGCCACAATCAACAAGGCGATGCCGATAAAAATCGTAAGCGTCTTATTCATGTCTCAATCTCCCAATTCACATCTCGCGTCACGCCCGGTGAACACGACGCCGGAAATCAAAACCTCGTCGCCGACTTTCAGCGCGCGGATTTTTTCTTCGGTGAAGGGGAAGGAAAGTTTAGTCACAAAATGGAATCCAGTTGGCTTATCAGCGATTTCGTTTTTTGTGTTTGAGAAAAACAGCTCTCAATCGTGCCACATCCTTTTGCTTACCATTCATTTGGTGCAACATTCGGTGGCAGTTAGCGCAAACTGTTATCAAGTCCTTCGGTTTGTTTTCCACTTTGCCGCTCAACTGGCTGAGCGGCTTAAGGTGATGCGCTTCAGCAAACTCTTCGCCCAATTCGCCATAAACCTCCTCAAACTTCATTCCACAGACTTGGCAGCGAAAATCATCACGAGCTTTGCACAAGCGAGAAAGCGCGGAACTTCTCTCGCGTAAAATATGAGTTCTAACAATTTTACGATTCTCAATCCGTGGGAAATCTGAATAAACAGCTCCAGCCATTTTTGTGGAAGGCAAATTACTAAGAATTTCCTCAAAAAAGTTTACGGCCTTGCGCACAACGGAACGCACCGCTTTCGGTCTGTCTGCTTTTTGAGAATCATAAACTCCAAAAAAGTAATGTCGCCCATAATATTCTTCGTAATACCTAGCTGCGTAATCGCGAAGATCAAAAGAATGCTTAAGTGACCAAAAACCAGATTTGACCTTCTCAAAATCATTGTTGAAGAGTTCCTTATTTGGCTTCAGGTAAGATGGAGCACCACCAATCAAGCGCTTGATTGGAGCACGCCGAGAACAATAAAAACCGTAATAAAAACGACGGCTTTTACGCGATGGATAATGATCCAGCCAAATTTCAATGCGCGGCTGAGCACGCCCTAATCCAGCCACCGCACAAAACCAACCACCTACATAGTTTGTTCTTATCTTCAACCGACTCACAGGACTAATGGATGTTCCTTCGCACACGGCGCGCAGTTCATCTCTCAACGCTTCGGCGGCGATTCGCAATAGTTTCTTGTCGCGTCGGTTTGAGTTCATACAAATTCAATTTCAAAAGCGTTAAACAAGACGCTTTTAGCGTTCAGTAAAGCCACTTCTCAATTTTTCCCTCCGCATCCAGTATTACGCCCTGACGCCGATAGGCCCAGCACATGTAGCTGATGCTCACGAAATACGACGCGGGCAGACGGTTCGCCGCGCAAATCTTCACGCCCAGCAACGTCGTCTTGCCGCCAAATCCCATCGGGCCGATGCCGAGCTCGTTCGCCGTTTTCAAAATGTCCTGTTCCAGCGCGTCGAGCTTCGGATTCGGATTGCGGTCGGGAATCAGCCGCAGGAATTGGATCTTGCTCATCTCGTAGCTGGTCGCGCGGTCACCGCCGATGCACACGCCGAGAATGCCCGGCCCGCAGCCCTTCCCCTGCGCCTGCAACACCGCGTCGAGAATCGCCTTGCGGCAGCCGTCGAGGTCGCGGTTCGCGTTGAGCTTCTCGCTCGGCAACGAGTATTGCGCCCCGACGTTTTCGCAACCGCCGCCCTTGAGCACCAACCGCACGCTCACTTCCGGCGAGCGATGTTGATGAAAATGAAACGTGGGCGCACCAGGCCCGACGTTCGTGCCGTCGTTGACGCCCGTGAGCGAGTCCACGGAGTTTTGGCGCAGATAACCTTTTTTCGTCGCCAGCTTCACGGCTTCCTTGGCCGTTTCCTCGAACGTGATCTGGTCGAAGCCGACCGGGCAATCCACAAAAAACAGGATGCTGCCGGTGTCCTGGCAAATCGGCTGCGACTTGCGTTTGGCGAGCTGGATGTTCTGGTCAATGATCTTCAGCGCGCTCTCGGCAATGGTGCCTTTTTTCTCCTGCTCCAGCGAAGCGAGGATGGACTGGTTGACGTCGTCGGGAATTTCCGCCGAGGTGCGCCGGATCAACTCCAGCAGGGAATTTTGTAATTCGCTCATAAAGCTGCGGATAGCGTAAGACCTTCACACGTCAGCGTCAATTAAGTGATGTTCGGTGGGTGCGCCGCTGTCACGGCGCACGGCGGCGCGGCAGCACCGCCCTACCAAAGTTAGCGTCAATTGCGCGCAGTTGCATTTCGCGCCGCTGCCAGTTTTAATCTGCGCGTGCAACAATCCGTCAGCAAAACTTGGAACCCGATTGACCCATGGTTCACACCTTGGCGGTTTGCGTTGTTGCTGGCGCTGCTGATTTTAGCCACGTTCCCACAGGTTCTGCTCGGCCTGGAAACCTTCGTCATCCGCGATTACGGTTTTTTCGCATATCCCCTCGCCCATTTTCAGCGCGAATGTTTCTGGCGCGGGGAACTGCCGTTGTGGGATCCCTACAACAATTGCGGCGTGCCGTTTCTCGCGCAATGGAACACGATGCCGCTCTACCCGCCGTCGCTGATTTACCTCCTGTTGCCGCTGCAATGGTCGTTGGGTTTTTTCTGTCTGTTACATTTGTGGTTCGCGGGCTTCGGCATGTTTTTCCTCGCGCGCCGCTGGACGGGCAACTCCTTCGCGGCGGCGTTCGCGGGCGTGGCCTTTGCGTTCAACGGCCTGACGCTCAACCTGCTCATGTGGCCGAGTCACATCGCCACACTCAGTTGGATGCCGTGGGTCGTGCTCGCGGTCGAACTGGCGTGGCGCGAAGGTGGGCAAAAAATCATTCTGGCCGCGTTCATCGGCGCGCTGCAAATGCTCGCTGGCGGCCCGGAAATTATTTTTCTCACGTGGATTTTGTTGCTGGCACTGTGGGTCCAACAATTCATCGCTGGTGGCGGCGACGCCTCGTCGCCGGCATTTTCTGCGACGGGGGCGTCGCAGCCACGCATCGCAATGCTCCGGCGTTTTCCATTGGTCGTGGCATTGGTGATTGCCCTGGCGGCGGTGCAACTGCTGCCGTTCCTCGATCTCGCCGCCCATTCGCAGCGGAGCGCCGGATACGCGGATACGCGCTGGTCCATGCCCGGTTGGGGCTGGGCGAATTTTCTCGTGCCGATGGCTTTCGGCCGCACCTGGACCGAAGGAGTGTTCTTCCAATACGAACAGTCATGGACGTCATCTTATTATCTCGGCATCGGGACGTTGTGGCTGGCGCTGTTCGCTCTCTGGACGGTGCGGGAACGTCGTGTGTGGCTGCTCGGTGGCGCAACGATCCTCGCGCTGATTTTTGCCTTTGGCGAAAACACCTTCGTCTATCCCGCCCTGCGAAAAATCATCCCGCAGTTGAGTTTCGTGACTTACCCGATCAAATACGTGACACTCGCGGCCTTTCTCGCACCATTGCTCGCGGCTTTTGCCCTGGCACGATTTTTCCCCCTCTCCTCCGCCAAAGGAGGAGAGGGCCGGGGTGAGGAGGCCGATTATTCTAAAACTCAAATCCCCTCACCCCAACCCTCTCCCCGCTTGGGCGGGGCGAGGGAGAAGACTTTTTCCCCGCAGTATTTTCAAACTTCCAGACTTTTAGCAATTGGAGTGATTTTGTTCGCGCTCCTCGCGGTAATTCTTTTCTGGGCCTGGCGGTTTCCATTTCCGACCGACGACGTTCACACAACGTTGCTCAACGGACTGACGCGCGCGTTCTTTCTGCTGCTGACCGGCGCGTTGTTGCTCGTTTTGATGCGGGAAACCAAACCCGGACTGTGCCGGATCGCGCCGCTGATTTTGGTTGTTGTCGCGTGGCTCGACGTGTTCACGCACGAGCCAACGCAAAATCCGACCGTGCCACCGTGGATTTACGATCCCGGATTGTCGCGCACGAAACTGGCGCTGCAACCGCAGCCCGCGCTAGGCGAATCGCGAGCCATGGTCACGCCCCTGGCGGCAAACGAATTCATCCACTTTGCGGCCAGTGATCCAAAAAATAATTTTCTGGCGAAGCGGCTGGGTTATTGCGGCAATTGCAATCTGCTGGACGGCGTGCCGAAGGTGGACGGCTTTTTCTCGCTCACGCCGCGCGAATGCGACGATGTGCAATCTCTGCTTTACGGTGCGACCAACGCCAATTTCCCGCGACTGGAAGATTTCATGGGCGTCTCGCAAATCACCGCGCCGGACGAATTTTTCCACTGGCAACCGCGCCGGACATTTCTGCCGCTCGTGACCGCCGGACAAAAACCCGTGTTTCTTGACGACACCGACACGTTGCGCGGCCTGACGCAACCGGATTTTGATGGCGGCAAAATGGTCTTTCTGCCGCCCGAAGCGAAATCGTTGGTGACAGTGACAAACCAAACGGCCGCCCGTGTGCTCAGTTCACAATTCAAAGCGCAGCGCGTGGACATTGAAGTCGAGGCCATCGAACCGTCGCTCGTCCTCGTGGCACAAACGTATTATCACAACTGGCGCGTTTATGTGGATGACCAGCCGACGCATTTGCTGCGGGCGAATTATGCGTTTCAAGCGTTCCAAGTTCCGGCGGGACGGCATCACGTGCGGCTGGCTTATGAAGACCTGGCGTTTCAATTCGGCGCGGCGGTCTCGATTTGCATGGCGGTGAATTGCTTCATTTGCCTGCACTTGCTGAGAAAGCGTCAGTTCCGCCCGCAACCTTGAGCGAACTCTCATTAATACCAATTCCCAGAGACAATCGGTGCAATGGGTAGGGCGGCGCTGCGGCGCCGCCGGGTATGATGGCCGCGCAGCAACGCGGCCCTACCGTCGGGAAATGTGCCGATTATTATTGAGAAATGGTATAACACCCTGCTTTACAAAACCGAGAGGCATTCAATTTGATTGGAAGCAAAAAGTTGTTCTCGACAAAGAACCGCTTTTTGCGGATTCAAATGTGGCGGAGACAATGACCAAAACCAAACGCATCGGCATCTTGACGGCAGGCGGCGACAGCCCCGGCTTGAATGCCGCCATTCGTGGCGTCGGCAAAACCGCTCTCGGCTTTTACGGCATGGAGATCATCGGCTTTCGCGACGGCTTTCGCGGCCTGGTCACCGACCGGCGGCTGCGTCTTGATGGAAGCGTGCTGGCCGGAATCCTCACCGTCGGCGGCACGATCCTCGGCACCAGCCGCGACAAACCGCATCGCATGAAGATTGACGGCCGGACGCGCGACATGACCGGGGTCATCGTCAACAATTACAAGAAATACGGACTCACCGCGCTCGTATGCCTCGGCGGTGGCGGCACGCAAAAAAATGCGCTGCGTCTCACGGAAGCCGGGCTCAACGTCATCTCAATTCCCAAAACCATTGACAACGACGTGGCGATGACGGATTCGTCCATCGGTTTCGCCACCGCGCTGGATATTGCCACGGAAGCCATTGACCGGCTGCACAGCACGGCGCACAGTCATCATCGAATTGTGGTCGCGGAAATCATGGGGCATCGCGCAGGCTGGCTGGCGCTGGGCGCGGGCATTGCCGGCGGCGCGGACGTGATTTTGATTCCCGAAATTCCCTACCACGTTGATAAAATTGTTGAAGCCATTCGGCATCGCAGCCGGCACGGAACCAATTTCAGCATTGTTGCCGTGGCCGAGGGCGCGATGAGCGTGGAAGACGCGCGCGCCTTTGCCGCCGCCGAAAACCGCAAGGAGAAGGCGCGCAACCCGCGCGAACGGAACGAGGCCAAACTCGAACTCGCCGCGATCGAAGCCAGGCACGACGGCAACACGCTCCGGCTCGCCAAACAGCTTGAGGAACTCACGCACCTCGAATCGCGCGTCACCATCCTCGGTTACGTGCAACGCGGTGGCACGCCGTCGCCGGCGGACCGGTTGCTCGCCACGCGGCTCGGCAGCGCGTGCGCGGATTTGATTCACGACAATGTTTTCGGTGTGATGGTGGCCTCGCGCGGCGATGGCACGGAACCCGTGCCGCTGGTAAAGGTCGCCGGAAAGCGCAAAACCGTTCCGCCCAATCATTCATGGGTTGAAACCGCCCGGCGCGTGGGGACGTGTCTGGGGGATTAAGCCGGCACGGACAGGCTTGCGCAACTGGACATGCGAACAGATGAACTGCTTGGGCCATCTGTTTTGATCACTGTCGCGCCGGCCGCCGGCCGCGAAACAAAAATCGTCGCTTCGATGCCAGTCTTTTTCTTGTAATCCGCCGCGAGTTTCTTCGAGATGGCGTCTATTGCGTCGGTCTTCACCAATGCGACAGCGCAACCGCCGAAACCTCCGCCGGTCATGCGGCAGCCGATCATTCCGCCTTTGAGGCCGATGGATTCCGCAATCTCGACGATGGTGTCCAATTCCTTGCAGCTTACTTCGTAGTCGTCGCGCAGCGAACGGTGGCTGGCATACATGAGCTGGCCGACGGTCGGCCAGTTTGAGGCGCGGACGCCCTCGGCGGCGTGGACGGTGCGCTCGATTTCACTGATGACATGGCGGGCGCGGCGGAAAACCACTTTGTCCATTTTGGTTTTCGCAAGTTCAAGCGCGTCAGGTGTGGCGTCGCGCAACGAAGGGACGCCAAGAATTTTCGCGGCGGCTTCGCATTGTTTGCGGCGCGCAGGGTATTCACTGCCGGTCAACTCATGTTTCACGTTGGTATTGATGATGAGCACGGCAACGGAAGGGTCGGTCATCGGCACCAGTTCCGATTTCCGTGAGCGACAGTCGAGCAGCAGCACCTGATTTTCCCGGCCCATGACGGAAATGAACTGGTCCATGATGCCGCACGGCATGCCGGCATAGTCGTGCTCGGCTTTCTGGCAGAGCAGCGCTTTTTCAACCGGATCGAGGTTTTTGCCGGTGATGATTTCGAGCAGCGTGGCCGTGGCGACCTCGAGGGCTGCGCTGCTGGAAAGGCCGCCGCCCAGCGGCACGGTCGAGTGAATCAGCGCGTCGAAGCCGCCGGGATTCAGTCCGCGAGCGAGGAACCCGGCGATGACGCCGACAGGATAATTCGCCCAGTTGCCTTTCGGAAACGGTTTCAGCGGTTTGGTTAGATCCAGGGTTGCGGGCTTGTTGCAAAATGTGGAGTGAAACTGGATTTGATTCGGGTCCCCGACCGGGTAATCGGCGGCGATGACGGTGTAGCGTTCAATTGCCATCGGAAACACAAAGCCGTCGTTGTAATCGGTGTGCTCGCCGATGATATTGACGCGCCCGGGCGCGCCGGCAATCCAGCGCGGCTGGCGTCCATAAACTTTGACGAATTGCTGGGTGGTGTGCCCGGCGAGTTCTTTCAGTGTCATAGAGGATGAAACTTTGTCCGACAATATATCATTAAAACGTTGCCAACAAAAGGATAATTTTGGCTTGTCAGGCCGGCGGCGGTGTCTTCCGGCTCCGCGTCGTGCCGAGCAGCATCAACACGCCAAACACGAGCAGGACGATGCCCCACCAAAGATTGACGTTGACGTTGAGGGAGCGGGCGTAAAGGGCGGCGTCGGAGTTGGTCGCCGCGCCGAAGCCGACGAGCAGCAGGCCGATGAGCGAGAACATGAGGCCGATTGGCAAGCGGATGTCGAGTCCCATAAATTTGTTCCTTTCGTTTTACCAGAATATAATATTGAGAATGACGCAGACGATCAGCAGGACAGTGCCGACGACTGCCGGGCGCAAAATCCACGGCTGGTTGTCATCCTTGATTTTTGGCGTGAGTGAATAGACGAGGCCTTTCAATTCCGCGTCGGTCTTCGTCCGGCTCGTAGCGAGTGAAATCACCAGCGTGAGCGTGAAGCAGACCGTGAACGCGAACGCGGCGAGCCAGAAATTCTGCGCCATCTCGCTGGGGAAAACCTGGAGGACTTTGAGATAGCCGCCTTTGATGCCGGGCGCGTTGCCTTGCGCGATGGTCAGCGCGTGGAAAATGGCGGAACCGCCCATGCCGCCGAACAAACCAAGAAACGCGCCGGTGCCGGTTGAGCGTTTCCAGAACATGCCGAGCAGGAAGGTCGCGAACAGCGGGGCGTTCACAAAGCCGAACACGAGCTGGATGATGTCCATGCAGTTGTTGTACTCCGAGGCTAAATAGGCGGCGGCGATGCTCAACAAGATGCCGACCACGGTGATGACCTTGCCCGTCAGGAAATAGTGCCGGTCGCTTTTACCCGGCGCGAAGTAGGCTTGGTAAAGGTCATAGGTAAAGACGGTGTTGAACGCGGTCACGTTGCCAGCCATGCCGGACATGAATGACGCGAGCAGCGCGGTGAGCGCAAGTCCGAGCAGGCCGGGCGGACAGTATTTTTTTACAAGCGAAAGGATGACGCCGTCGTAGTCATTTTCCGCGACACTGTTGTAAAGGCCCTGCTTGATTTTATCATCGGACAATTTACTTGCGGCGTTGGCAGCGACCAGGGAGCTGATTCTTACCGCGTCCACTTTTTTGCCGAGCGCGTCGCCTACGGCCTTGACCGCCACGGCGGAATCGGCGGGATTCGCATTTTTCACCACGTCAACAGCCCTGGCATAAGTTTCCTGCGAAATAATCGGCGGCGGGATGCGGTAATTTTTGTCCGGTGTCGAGGTCAGCGCGACGGCGATCATGCCCGGCACGATGACGAGGAACGGGAAAAACATTTTCGGCACGGCGGCGACGAGCGGAGTGTTGCGGGCGGCGGTCATGTTCTTCGCCGCCATCGCGCGTTGAACGACGAGGAAATTGGTGCACCAATAACCAAACGACAGCACAAAGCCGAGGCCGAAAATCATCGCGAACCAGTCCACGCCCATCGGGTTGTTGGCCGGACCGGCCAGAACCGGTTGCCAGGCACTGGTCCAGGCATTGGCGGCGTAAGTCGTGCCGGCTTCCTTAAGATACAGGGCGGCGGGATTGGTGGCGACCGTTTGCAACGACTGGTTCATCGAATGCCAGCCGCCCACGTCTTTCAATCCGAGATAAACGACCGGCGCGAAACCGAGGACAATCATGAAGAATTGCAAAACTTCGGTGTAAATTGCCGAGGTCAATCCGCCTTTCAAAACGTAAATCAGCACGACGCCGGAGCAAACCCACAATGCGACGTTGTAGTTCCAGCCGAGCAGCTGGTTGAGCAATTTGGCCAGCGCGTTCATGGAAATGCCCGAGGCGAATATGGTCATCACGGCGAACGCGACGGAGTTCAACGCGCGGACGCGCTCGTCGAAACGCATTTTCAAATACTCCGGCACGGACCGCGCCCTGGAGCCGTAATAAAACGGCATCATGAACACGGCGAGGAACACCATCGCCGGAATCGCGCCAACCCAATAAAAATGCGCGGTGGCGATGCCGTATTTGGCGCCGCTGGCGGCCATGCCGACGAGTTCGAGCGCGCCGAGGTTGGCGGAGATGAAAGCGAGGCCGGTGACCCACGTCGGAATCGAACGCGCGGACGTGAGAAAGTCCGACGACGTTTTCATGTAACGCGCGAGTATCCAGCCGATGCCGAGAACAAAGGCGACGTAAGCGATTAGAATCGCGTAATCAACCCAGGCGAGATTAATTGGTTGCATAAAGATTTCGGCGTGTTTTAACGATTTGCGTAAGTCGGGTCAATCCCATTGTTCCTATTGTTTTCAGTGGCAACTTGTGGTTTATTGTGGGCGCAAATTAAATTTTATGCCCACAAAGATTGAAGATAAGACCGGGGAACTGTGCCAAACCATCATTGACCAGCCGGAAATGATTTCCATCCGCAAGCGCATTGACAATTTTTTGTCCGACTCCAAGACCCGCGGCCAATACGAAACGGTGATGAGCAAGGGCCAGGCGCTTCAGGAAAAGCAGGCCCAGTCGCAACCGCTCGAAAGCGCGGAAATCGCCGATTTTGAAAGGCACCGCGACGCCCTGCTGAACAATCCCGTCGCGCGCGGATTTCTGGACGCGCAGGAGGAATTGCATGAAATCCAGCATTCGATTCAAAAGCACATTTCCAAAACGCTCGAACTGGGCCGGGTCCCGACGGAAGGGGATTTCGACAATGGTTCGTGCGGCCACGGTTGCGGCTGCCATCATTGAAACGGCTCCGTTCCGGGGTTGATCCGTCGGAGAAAACGGATTGTCCCGCCGGGCAGCTGGTTTTTTACGGGTAAGAGCCTCGGCGCCGTGGTTTGATAAAAGTGCACTTTTTTGCAGAAATTCTTGAAAAACTGCGCGCGAGGTTTATAGTTTACTGGAATCCATGCCAAAAAAACAAAAGCGTGTGCTGCTTGCGTTGGGGTGGTACGACTACCGTCTTCATCAAGGCATTGAAAAATACGCCCAGGAACACGGCTGGCATTTGTATGCCGATCTGGCCAGGGAAAAAGTTATTCCCTGGGGCTGGGAAGGCGACGGCGTTCTCGCCTGGCTGGGAGCCGGTGATGATCTTGCCGAATTTGTCCAATCCACCAAAAAGCCCACGGTGGATTTCAGCCTGCGCCGTCCGCAGTTGAAATTTCCCCGCGTGCTGGAAGACCACGCTCATGCGGCGCAACTTGTCGCCGACCATTTTATTTCCCGCGGGTTTGTTAATTTCATGTTTTACAGCGATGCCGACAACTGGTCGTACGAAGAACGCGGCGAGGGATTCATCAACGCGCTGAAAAAGGCCGGTTACGAATGCACCTGGTCGCGCTGGCATCGATCCCCGGACTTTGCCGCCGATCGCGAAATATGGAAGCGGAAACGCAAGTGGCTGGTTGCTGAAATGAAACGCGCGCCAAAGCCGCTGGCGGTTTTTGCCGCCAATGACCAGCAGGCGCTCGACGTTCTGGAATCATGCGAAAGCATTGGTATCGCCATTCCCGAGCAGGTCGCGATTGTTGGCGCGGAGAATTATCTTCTGGCACCGGACGCCATGCACATTCCCGTGTCGAGCGTGGACACCAATCTGGAAACTCTGGGTTATCGCGGGGCCGAATTGCTGGATCAACTGATGAGCGGGAAACCGTCGCCGAAAGAACCCGTCCGAATTCCCGCCAAAGGCGTGGTGGCTCGCCGGAGCAGTGACTTTCTTGCGATAAAACACAAAAACGTGGCCAAAAGCCTGCGCTACATGTGGGAACATAGCCACGAGCCCATCTGTGTCAAGGATTTGGTTGCCGTTGCCGCCATGTCACGGCGCGGGATGCACAAGGCGTTTTTGGAGCACATCGGCCGCACCCCCGGACAGGAGCTTCAACGCGTCCGAATCGAACACGCTAAAAAGTTGCTCGCGGAATCCAGCGGCAAAATTGAAACGCTTGCCAAAATGTGCGGTTATCAAAGCATCAACAGCTTTTGCATCGCCTTCAAGCGAACGACCGGCATGTCGGCCAAACGTTATCGGGAAACCATTCGATATTAAGACCGGCGGCAAATCCGCTTTGCGCCGAAACCCGCTTCTGGAATAATTCCGCGCGTGTCCGTACCTTTTCGCCCAAACGATCCACAACGATTCGAATCGGCACTGCGCCGTTTCGACGGGGAAAATTCTCGCGACCCTAACACCGAGGTCGCCGACGGCGTTTCCCGGCCGCGTGAATGGCTTTATGCCCAACGGCTCGTGAACTGGGTTTTGCGGCTTTGCCCCGACGCTTCCGAGGAACTTCGCCTCGCCGCGCGCTGCCAGCACATTTGCCGCTGGGAAATCCCGCGCCAATCCCATCCGATGACCCGCGCCGGATATTTGCAATGGCGGGCGACGCTCAAAAAGTTTCACGCCCAAAAAGCCGGCGACATTTTGCGCGGAGCCGGTTACCCGGAAGACGTGATTCGCCGGGTGCAGGATTTGAACCTCAAGAAACATTTTCCCGACGACCCCGAAGCCCGTTTACTCGAAGACGCCCTTTGTCTTGTTTTCCTCGAATTCCAACTCGCCGACCTCGCGGCCAAGACTGCCGCGGACAAGACCATCAATGCCCTGCAAAAATCCTGGCAGAAAATGACCGACGCCGCGCGGGCCGAGGCGTTGAAATTAAATTACGGCGAACGTGAAAAAGCCTTGCTGGAGCGCGCACTCAACGGTTAATCAAAACCCATGCCGCAACCGCCCAATGTGCCCCCAAATTTAATCCCGCTCTGCGTGGACCTGGACGGCACGCTCATCCGGACCGATTTGCTTTGGGAATCGCTGGCGCGGCTGTTGCGGCGAAATCCGTTCCAGCTCCTGCCCGTTTTGTTTTGGTGGATGCGGGGCCGGGCTTTCTTGAAACGGCAACTCGTCCGGCGCGTCACGATTGATCCTGCCGCCCTGCCCTACCACGAATCGTTCCTTGCCTTTTTGCGGGAACAAAAGGCCGCCGGCCGGAAATTGGTTCTCGTCACCGCCTCCGACCGCGACATGGCCCTGCCCGTCGCCAATCATGTCGGGCTCTTTGACGAGGTGCTGGGCAGTGACGGTAAAACCAATCTGCGCGGCGCCAACAAGCTAAAGGTCCTCGTCGAAAAATTCGGCGAACGCGGTTTTGATTACGCCGGCAATTCGTCCGCCGATCTCGCCGTCTGGCGCGGCGCGCGCGAAGCCATCGTCGTCAATGCCAGCGCTGCCATTTTGAAACGGGCCGCCGAATGTGCCAGGCTTGGCCCCACGTTCACGCAGGATTATTCGCCGTTCGCCACTTTGAAAAGCTTTCTCAACGAACTCCTGGTTCGCAGCGGTTATCTTCTGGCCATCAGCGCCGGACTTTTATTGACCGCCGCGTTTCCGAAAATCGGCATTGCCGGTTGCGCCTGGGTTGCACCCGCCATCCTCATCGCCGCCGCTCATGGCAAACGCGGCGGCGATGCCTTCCGCGTTGGTTACGTTGCCGGGTTGGCTCACTTCCTCTCGTCCTTTTACTGGCTGCTGCTGATTCCGGTGACGGGCTTTCCGATTCTCGGCTGGTTTTTATTAAGCGCATTCATCGCGCTGTATCCGGCGGTCTGGGTCTGGCTGGTGAATGGGTGGGGCGATCGCCCGTCGGGTCGAAGTCGAACGAAGACTGATCTTCGCGAGTCGGAACAAACCTCCTGGAGTGGCCGCGCGTTATGGTCGCTCACGGGTGCGGCAATCTGGGTGGCTCTGGAAATGATCCGCGTCCGGTTCCTCGGCGGTTTTCCATGGAATCCTCTCGGCGCTTCGCAATATCAACTGATTCCGCTGATTCAAATCGCCTCGGTCACCGGCGTTTACGGCGTTTCGTTCCTGGTCGTGTGGGTTTCGTTGTCGCTGTTTTCCGCCGGGCGCATGATCTTCCGCCGCCCAACCCTGCGAATGGCGTGGCAGGGAGAAATCATTTTGCCGCTGGCCGCAGTCGTGGTGCTGTTCGCCTTTGGGTCCGCCAAAATCAACGGACAAAACCCTTCCGGCGCGACGCTGCGAATAACACTCATCCAGCCCAGCATTCCGCAAACCTTGATTTGGAACTCCAGCGAAGACAACCGGCGGTTCCGTGAGTTGCTCGCGCTTTCCGAACAGGCACTCACGAACAAAACCGACCTGCTGATCTGGCCGGAATCCGCCGTACCCCGGCTTGACGAGATCAATTACATTGCCATCACAAACCTGATCCGCACCCATCACCTCTGGCTGATCTTCAATGCCGAAGATTATGTCTGGCGTTCCGGCGCCGGGACCAACAATGACTACGATGCTTTCAATGCCGCCTTCTTATTCAACCCGGACGGCCGATGCACGGCAATTTATCACAAACAAAAGCTGGTCATCTTTGGCGAATACATCCCGCTCGTGCGCTGGTTGCCGTTCATCAAATGGTTCACGCCCATCACCGGCAGCTTCGCGTCCGGCACCAATGCGATGCCGTTTGAGATGAACATTAACCCGGAGCGCCGGCCTCCGGCCCGGCACGAATCGAATGCTGATATTCCCGGTGCCGGGTCGGAGACCGGCGTTCCCAATAACCTGCACATCAAAACCGCCACGCTCATCTGTTATGAGGACATATTCCCGGAACTCGCGCGTGAATACGTTCAAGACGACACCGATTTTCTGGTGAACTTGACCAACGACGGCTGGTTTGGCGAGGGCGCGGCGCAATGGCAACAAGCCGCCGCCGCAATTTTCCGCGCCGTGGAAAACGGCGTGCCGCTGGTGCGCTCCACCAACAACGGCCTGACGTGCTGGGCGGATTCGCACGGCCGGCTGCGTGAAATTTTCAGGGACAAAACCGGCAGCGTTTATGGCGTCGGCGCAATGACGATTGAACTCCCATTGTCGCAACCCGGCGAAAAGCGCGCACCGACTTTTTACAATCAGCACGGCGATTGGTTTGGGTGGTCATGCGTCGGGGTCGCGGGCATTTTGTTTGTCGTAAAAATTTCAGGGCAACGTCGCAGACAACAACCTTGAGCGGGTGCAACCGGCCACGCGCACCAAAATAGAAACATCTCCCTCTCCCCGCGAAGCATGAGCGGGGAGAGGGTCGGGGTGAGGGGCTATTGAGAAAACGTGCCTCCTCTCCCCGCCCCTCTCCTCCCTCGGGGGAGGAGAGGGAGTCGGCGTTTCCCGATCTTTGGTGCGGGTGTTCGGTTACGCCCACCTTGAGCTTCCGCGCCCTTTGCGGCTTGCCACCGCCTTGCGGCGGAATAAGCTTCTTCCCGAACGGAGTCTCTTATACCAATTCCCAGAGACAATCAGCGCAATGGGTAGGGCGGCGCTGCCTGCTCGCGATCTATCGGAGCTGCGCCGCCGGGTGTGATGGCCGCGCAGCAGCACGGCCCTACCGTCTGGAATAGGTGCCGATTATTATCGGGAAATGGTATTAACCATTAAACCAGCATTTTATGCCATTCACCGCTGCTCAAATTGCGGAACAACTCCGGGGCGAAGTCCTCGGCGACGGTTCAGTCCAACTCACCGGTTTCGCGCCCGCCGACTGTGCCCGGGCCGGCGACCTCACTTTCGCTGAAAAGGAAACCCACTTCGCCACTGCCGAACAAAGCCAGGCCGCCGCCATCCTCGTATCGGAAGCGTTCGCGCCGTCGAAGAAAGTCCTCATCCGCGTGCGAAACGCGCGCGTGGCCATGGCCAGGGTGCTGCCGCTCTTTTTCCCCCCGGACCAACAACCGTCCGGCATTCATCCGGGCGCGATGATTGATGCTTCGGCGCAAATTGATCCCACGGCGCACATCGGGCCGGATTGCGTGCTGGGCGCGCGCGTGCGGCTCGGCGCGCGTTCCGTGCTCATGGGCGGCAACCATATCGGCCGGGACTGTCAGATTGGCGACGACGTGTGTCTGTTCCCAAACGTCGTTGTTTATGCGCGGACGCAAATCGGTCATCGTGTCAGCATCCACGCCGGCACGGTCATCGGCTCGGACGGCTACGGCTACGTGTACGACGAGGGCCGCCACCGCAAAGTGCTGCAGGTCGGCAATGTGATCATCCACGACGACGTGGAGATCGGCGCCAACGCGGCCATTGACCGCGGCGCGCTTGGTTCCACTGTCATCGGCCAGGGCACCAAGATTGATAATCTTGTGCACGTCGCGCACAACGTCGTCATTGGCCGGCACTGTCTGGTCATGGGCCAGTCGGGTTTTGCCGGCAGCACGCGCCTTGGAGATTACTGCGTGATTGCTTCGCAGTCGGGGATTGCGGGACATTTGAAGCTCGGCAACCAGGCCACCGTCGGTGCGAAGTCCGGTGTGATGCGCGATATTCCCGACGGAGGGGCAGTGCTCGGCTATCCGGCCTCGCCGGACAAACAGGCCAAGCGGCAGATGATCGCGGTGCAGCAGTTGCCGGACATGATCCACCGCCTGCGCGAACTGGAGAAGCAGGTGGAACAACTCCGTGCCAAAGTCGGCATTTAAAGAAGCAATGGTAGGGCGGCACTGTCTGCTCGCGATCTATCGGAGCTGCGTCGCCGGGTATGATGGCCGCGCGGCAACGCGGCCCTACCGGTTGGGAAATGATATGACTTCCGTCCCGGGTGATTGGCAATCAGGAGATTGAACCGGCTGGTAAAAAAAGAAAGGCCGGACAACATGTCCGGCCTCTTCATACAGAATTGAGAACTAAGTACGACAACAACAATGGAATCATACCTCATGCCCCGTCCCCTGCCAGTCACCAGTTCTGGGGACAAATCCCGAGGGGTATATGTCTTTCACAAACCCATTAAGTTCCCAAGCAAAACAGGGCCAATTACTTATGGAAAACGACGATTTAATGGATTTTTTGAGGCACAAATACCGCAAATTCTCCCGGCTTCAAAATAACATCATCAGACAAATATGCCGGTGGCAGACCAATTTTAGAAAAGGCCCATCCAACATATGCAAACACACGAATATCGTTTGGAAAACCACTGGAAGTTACAGGGCGGTCACTATTAGGTGGAAAAGAAATTGGCAGAAAAATTGGCATATCGTTTTTTCCATAACACTCGAAAGCCACGGCAAAAGCCGAAAATTTTGCAATGGAGTTTGTGTTTTCGATTACAAATCTGGGGCTGACTCTCACTATGCCTTCACCATTGGTTCCGAACCCAGCCACATCAAGCATGTTTCTAATCTGTCTGGCATATCTTTCCGTTTCGCCGTCTTCGAGACTCACAATGACCTTAATGTAAATTTTGTTGGTAAGACCTTTTGTTAATTCTATGAAATCTTTCACGTTCTCCGGCGTTATGGTTCTGTCTTGTATTTTAAGTTCAAGCACCAGGTTTTCCTTGTGTAATTGTTCAGTCTGTTTTTTTAGGCCCGCAATTTCTATTTGCGATTCGTATAAAGAAATTGGGAGCGCGATCAATTCGAGTCCAAGCCCAAATAGCAATAGAGCTTCAAAAGAAACCTCCCAAAACTTTTTACAAGTTTCTAGCGGCGGGAAGTTCGTCGGGTTATATGGGAATTTTTTGAACCTCAAGACTAGCTCTCCCAAAACCCCAATTGTGACCATCGAAAGACCCAAAATATCCAACCAATTCCAAGCCGAAAATGATGAAATGAATGACAACATAAATTCCCTAGCTAAGTAACGCTTCCGCATGTTTCCTCGCGGCATCGCTTTGGCCGCCAAGCATTCGGGCCAGTTCCGTAACACGGGATTTTCTGTCGAGCAACGTAATTTCCGAAATCGTGCGGCCATCTTTTATCTGCTTGGTCACGACGTAATGCGCATCGGCGGGCGCGGCGACCTGCGGGAGATGCGTGATGCACAGCACCTGCCGCCGGGCGGCAATCTGCTTCATCTTTTCGCCCACGGCGTTGGCCGTCTCGCCGCCGATATTGGCGTCCACCTCGTCGAAAATCAGCACTGGGATTTCGTCTTCCGCCGCGAGCACGGTTTTGAGCGCCAGCATCACGCGCGCCATTTCGCCGGATGAGGCGATGGCGCGGAGCCGCCTGGCGGGTTCGCCGAGGTTGGGGGCGAATTGGAATTCGATTTCGTCCAACCCGTGTTGCGGAAAGCGAGATGCAGGGTTTGGAGTTCCGCCTTCAGGCGGTTCGGATGACGCGGGCCGCCTGAAGGCGGAACTCCGAACAAAGTTTTCGTCGAGCGTTTTAATCGCCACGTCAAACCGACATTGCTTGAAACCCAGATCGTCGAGCTGTTTGCCCACGGCTTTCGCGAGTTGCGGAATCACCTTGCGCCGTCTGGCGGAAAGGTCCCTGCCCTGGCGCAACAGTTCCGCGTCGAGCTTATCCAGTTCAGCATTCAGACGCATCAGTTCGCCGTCGCGCTGTTCCAGACTTTCGAGTTTGCGCTTCGCATCGCCGCCGAAACCGATGACCTCGGCGAGCGTCGCACCGTATTTGCGCTTGAGCGAGTGGAGGAGATTCAGCCGTTCTTCGAGCACCTGAAGTTGCGCGGGGTCAACGTCCACTTTTTCCGCGTAACGCGAAAGTTCCGACTGCAATTCGCGCAACGCGGACGCCGCCTGTCCGTGCAATTCAACCAGTGCGCCCGTGTCCGCGTCCACGCGCTGCAATTCCTGCAACGTGCGGCCCACCGCGCCGGCCTGCGTGAGCAATGAATTTTCGTTCTCGCCCAGCAGATCCAGCGCCGCCCGGCTTAATTGCAGCAGCTTTGCCGCGTTGCTCGCGCGTTGAAAATTTTCCTCCACGCTCCCGTCTTCGCCGGGCTGAAGCCGGGCGCCGGAAATTTCGTTCACTTGAAAACGCAGCAGGTCCAGTTGCTGCGCGTAGGTTTTCTCATCCACGATGAGCGCGGATTTTTCGCTTTCGAGCGCGTCGCGGCGTTGAACCAGTTCGCCGAACACCGCCCGCTCCTTTTCCAGATCGCCGAAAGCGTCGAGAATGGCGAGTTGCTTCGCCGGATGCAAAAGCGATTGGTGGTCGTGCGGGCCGTGCATGTCCACTAGCCATTCACCAATCGCCGCCAGAACAGTCAGCGTGGTGGCCGAACCGTTGACGAACTGGCGGTTCGTGCCGTTGGCCGTGAACGTGCGTTTGAGGACGAGTTGATTTTCCTCGCACGGTTCAAGGCCGTTTTCCTCGAGAAATTTTCCCAGCGGCGACGGAGCGCCGGCCTCCGGCCCGGCTTTTTTCAATCCATCGCCGCGACGAGCCGGGCCGGAGGCCGGCGTTCCGCGTTTGTTGACGTGCAATTCCGCGACATCGAACACGGCTTCAACGGAACAACTGTCGCTGCCGCTACGGATGAGCGAACGGTCGGCGCGTTCGCCGAGGACGAGGTTGAGCGCGCCGATGATGATGGATTTGCCCGCGCCAGTCTCGCCGGTAATGACGTTGCAGCCGGGCTGGAGTTCGAGCGTCAAGTCCGGCACGAGCGCGAGGTTTTTGATGCGTAGCGCGGTCAACATGGTTACATTCGTGCCGCCAATGTGAAGGCGACGCGCGCCTTCGGCAAAAGAAAATTTCGCCATGTTGTTTTCATTCACGTTTCTCGGCAGCGGCACGTCACAGGGCGTGCCCGTCATCGGCAAGGAATATCCGCCGGAATTCCTGGCCAATCCCAAAAACCATCGCACCCGTCCTTCCCTTTACATCGCCACGGACAAGGTCAAATTCGTCGTGGACACGACGCCGGAGTTTCGCATCCAGTGCCTGCGCGAAAACATCCGCTGGCTCGACGCGGTGGTTTTCACCCATTCGCATGCCGACCACATCATGGGTCTGGACGATTGCCGCCGATTTTGCGATTTGCGCAAAGGTGCCTTGCCGATTTACGCGAACGAGGAAACGATGGCGTCGCTTCGGCGTATTTTCATCTATGCGTTTGACGGGCGGGCGATTCCGAAAGGCTATTTCCATCCCGAACCCCACGTCATTGACGGGCCGTTCACGCTGGGCGATTTGGAAATCATTCCCCTGCCCCTGCCGCACGGCTCGATGATGACGAACGGCTATCTCTTCGTGCAAAATGGTAAAAAACGGCTCGCGTATCTGAGCGACTGCAAGGAAATTCCCGCCGACGCACTGGAAAAAGTCCGGGGCGTCGAAGTCGCCGTGCTCGATGCGCTGCGTTACACGCCGCATCCAACCCACATGTGCCTCGACGAAGCGCTGACGGCGGCACGGCGCATCGGCGCGGGACGGACTTATTTCACGCACCTCACGCACGACTTCGACCACGACCGGGCGCAGGCGGAATTGCCATCCGGAGTGATGTTCGCGTGGGACGGGCTAAGGATAACAGGCAATTAAACATTGAAAGGAACTTACCCGGTATGAAAATTATTTGGACCATTTTAGTCGCGACATTGTTTCAGTGCGGCGGGCTTAACGCAGCGCTGGCTGCGGGCAACAATACTTTCACACCTTCGAATCCACCGGAAATGAAGCCGCTGACCGGACACGATTCCCCGGCACACCGCGCGGCCCAGTGGTTCAAGCACGGCGTCAATCTGGGTGACTATCTTGAAGTGCCGCCGAACCAAAGCTGGGGTGTGACAATTTCAGCGGACGAATTTGCCCAGATGAAGCGCGAGGGTTTCGCTCATGTGCGCGTGCCAGTCGGCTGGCATCATTACGCCGGGGCCGCGCCGGATTTCACGCTGACGCCGGAGATTTTCGCCCGTGCCGATTTTGTCGTCACCAACGCGCTGAACAATGGACTGGCCGTGATGATTAATATCCATCACTTTAACGAATTGGACAAGGACCCGGCGGGGCAGACGGAAAAATTTCTCACGTTGTGGCGTCAAATCGCGGCGCATTACAAAAATTTCACCAACCGGCTCGCGTTCGAACTCGATAATGAACCGCATGAAAATGCCAGGACCGTCCTGATGAATCCAATTTATGCCCGCGCCATTGCGGAGATTCGCCAGAGCAATCCAAACCGGACGATTTTCGTTGAGCCGGGAAACTGGGGCGGCATTGACGAGTTGAAAAATCTGGTGCTGCCGCCCGACGACAACGTGATTGTTTCCGTCCATTGCTACGACCCGTTTAACTTCACGCATCAAGGCGCGAGTTGGGCCGGACCGGACACGCAACAAACCGGCATCCAGTTTCCCGGCCCGCCCGCACAGCCGCTCAAGGCCGACCCGAAGCTGAATTTGAAACCCAGCGTTTTAGACTGGATTCAGGCATACAACACCCTGCCGACGGACAAAAATCCGAGCAGCCCGCTGGCATTCGAGAACAAATTAAAATTCCTCCGCGCGTGGTCGGATTATTACGGATACCCGATTCACATCGGCGAATTTGGCTGCTACATCAAGGCTGACCCGGCGTCACGTGCCCGTTTCTACTCGACGTTCCGGCGTGCGGCGGAGCAGCAAAGGTTGGGTTGGGCGATCTGGGACTGGAGCGCAAACTTTCGTTATTGGGATAAAAAAATCGGCAAACCCATGCCCGGAATGCACGAAGCACTCTTCGGCGAATCAAATTGAACCGGCCACCGGGCGCGAGGTCAAATCCCCAACTATGAATTATTTTGGAACGCGGCTGATTCTTTTATTGCTGGCCACCGCGCCGCTGTTCGTTCGGGCGGGTGGCGACGAGGTGGTCGTGGTTTACAACACCCGGATGCCGGGATCGAAGATGGTGGCCGAGCACTACGCCAAAATGCGGCGGGTGCCGGAGGCGCAAATTTACGGACTCGACTTGCCCATAACCGAGGAGATGACCCGCGCCGAGTTTCGCGACGCGCTGCAATTCCCGCTGGTCAGCCGGCTGGTCGTGGACAAGCTCTGGCGGTTCGGTTCCGTGACCAACGCCGCCACCAACGGCCACCCGGCGCGGGTCGAACATCGCGTCGTTGAATCCAAGATTCGTTACGCGGTTCTCTGCTACGGTGTTCCGCTGAAAATTGCGTCCGATCCGAATTTGCGCGAACCGGCCAGGGAAAACGTCCGCCCGGAACTGTTGCGCAATGAAGCCGCGGTGGATTCCGAGCTGTCCTGGCTGCCGCTGGTGAAAATGGACATCCCGCTTTCCGGACCGCTGCCCAACTGGGTCTATGGGGTCACGAACCCGGCGCTGCTCCATCCCACCAACGGCGTTTTGCTGGTTGCGCGCCTCGACGGCCCCAGTCTCAACATCGCCCTCGGCCTCGTGGATAAGGCGCTGCAGGCAGAACGCGACGGCCTGTGGGGCCGCGGCTATTTTGACGCGCGGGGACTGCCCCAAAGCGACACCAATTATATTTTGGGCGACGAATGGATCCTGGGTGCGGGAGAAATCTGCCGCCAACTGGGTTTTGAAACGACCGTGGACAAAAATCCCGCCACGTTCCCCGCCGATTTTCCGATGAGCCAGATCGCCATTTATTGCGGCTGGTATGACGGAAATGTTTCCGGCCCGTTTGCGTTGCCCAAGGTTGAATTCATGCCCGGTGCGTTCGCGTATCACTTGCACTCGTCCAGCGCGGCCACCTTGCGCAGCACCAATCAATACTGGGCCGGGCCACTGCTCGCCAAGGGCGCCACCTGCACCATGGGCTGCGTGTATGAGCCGTATCTCTCCTGCACTCCAAATGTCGCCGCCTTTCTCGCGCGATTGATTGCCGGCGGATTCACGTTTGGCGAGGCCGCCTGGGCCGCGCAACCCGTTTTATCCTGGCAGATCACCGTCGTCGGCGACCCGCTTTACCGGCCCTTTGGCCGGGAACCGTCAGCGTTGCATGCAGAATTCGCGCGCACCCACAACCCGCTTATCGAATGGTCTTATCTGCGCATCGTGGATTTGGGTCTGGTTCACGGTGCGCCCGTTGTTCAACTCGCCGCTTTCCTCGAAACCATTCCCGTAACCACCAATAGCGCCGTGCTCACTGAAAAACTCGCCGGCCTTTTCGAAACGCAAGGCAAACCGTCCCCGGCCATTGAAACCTTCCAGCGCGTCCTGACACTCAACCCGTCGCCGGAACAGCGCATTCGCCTCCGGCTCACGCTCAGTGATAAACTCGTCGCCGCCGGACGCGAAAGCGACGCCATTGAAAATTACAAACAACTTCTCAAGGAATCACCCGATTACCCCGGCCAGCCATCCGTCGAGGCAAAACTGGCCGCGCTCGAACAAAAACTCGCCGGCACCAACGCTCCGGCCAAGCCGTAACCTTTTCCCATGACACAACTTCGAACATTCAACATTCAACATCGAACTCCGAATGAAGATCGGCGGCGTGTTATTCGACGTTCAGCGTTCGATGTTGGATGTTCGATGTTTCTCAAAAAATTCCCTGCTACCTGAATTTTATGGCCTTCTTCTATGACACCCATGCGCATCTTGATTACCCGGACTATGCAAAGGATTTGACGGAAGTCATTGCCCGCGCCCAGGCCGCCGGCATCACCAGGATCATTTCCATCGGCACCGATCTCGAAAGCAGCGCACGCGCAATCAAACTGGCCGAACATTTCGCGTGCGTTTTTGCCGCCGTCGGCTGGCATCCGTCAAACGCCCACGAAGCACCGGACGATATTCGCGAACCGCTGCGCAAACTGGTGAAGCATCCGAAAGTCGTCGCCATCGGTGAAACGGGTCTGGACTATCACCATTTGCCGGGCGGAAAGACTGGCGGCACTGCCGACGACGACGCACGCTACAAGCAAAGACAGGCGCAGATTTTCCAACAGCAGCTCGAAGTCGCCATCGAAGCCGGACTGAACTGCGTGATTCACCAGCGCAACTCCTTTGACGATACGCTTGCACAACTCAAGCCGTTTGCCAGCAAGGTGCGCGGTGTGTTTCATTGCTTCGGCGAATCGGTTGAGCGACTGCATCGCGTTCTGGAAATCGGCTCGCTCGTCAGCTTCACCGGCATCGTCACGTTCAAGAACGGACAGAACGTCCGCGACACCGTCGCCGCCACGCCGCCCGGCCAGTTCATGCTGGAAACCGATTGTCCGTATCTCGCGCCCGTGCCGTATCGTGGCAAACGTTGCGAACCGGCTTATGTGAAGGAAATTTCCGAAACCGTCGCCCAAGTGAAGGGCTGTTCGCTCGAAGAATTGAGCGCGGCGACGTGCAAAACGGCGGCGGAATTTTTCCCGAAGTTAAAATAGGAACGCCCAACCACCCGGACATTGCATCGGCCCGCAACCAATGGCATTGCAATTGCGTATTACACGGTGATAAGAAGAGCGCAAATCAAATTGACGCATCAACCAGCAGGAACATATGAAATCATTAAACATCAGCACCCCATTGGCCCTTGTGGCTTTGGCTATTATCTCGACCTCCTGCACGACCCCGAAGCCGCTACAAGCCTTTCACAACACCGACAATACGGCATTGGTTGTTGAATCTTTGTATAACCGGACTTGCCAGATGCTGCAACCAACCGCCTCTGGCAGGGAGGATTGCGACAAGCTTCTGGAAAAGGCCATGAAACTGTCCCAACACCAGACGGCCGTCGTGATCCTGGAGAATTACACCGAACCACGGATTGGCGCCCAATTCCGCGATCGCGGCCCTCTTTGGTTCGTTTGCCTGCGCAGTCTCGGATATCAACACATTGTCTTCCTTCAAGGCAGAGACGTCAGCAACCCTGAAGGTTTGACAACCCTCGTCGAATACGATTGACGAAATCAAGGCGGGCTGGGGCTGGTTGGAAGACTGGACTCTCCTGCCGATCAAACCGCTGCCATTTTTATTCATTGCACCAATGGCTTCAGCGTATTGATAATTGCTGAAACGATGGCAGAAGAACTCCAACTGCGCATCCACGGCGAAGCTTCGCTGCCCACGCTGATTTATCTGCCCGGCTTGCACGGCGATTGGACGCTAATCGGCAGCTTTCGCAAGGTCATCGGCGGCAGGGCGCGCTTCGTCGAAATCACCTACCCGCGCACGCTCACGTGGTCGCTGGACGATTACGCGGCGGCCATCGAAACCGCGCTGGCGCACAATGGAATCACCCGCGGCTGGCTGCTCGGCGAATCGTATGGCTCGCAAGTTTTGTGGGCGATGGTCGCGCGCGGGAAGTTTCCGGCGCAGGGCGTGATTCTGGCGGGCGGTTTCGTGAAACATCCCATGCGCGGAGCGGTGCGGCTGGCGGAAAAACTCACCGGCAGGATTTCCACGGCATTCTTCGTCTGGATCATCTTCGGTTATGCCAAAATCGCGCGTTTCCGGTATCGCCGTTCGCCGGAGACGCTGGCGACCATTGACGAATTCGTTGTCCGCCGGACGGAACTGGACCGCCGCGCCGCACAGCATCGCCTGCATTTGATGGCCCAATACGATCCGCGCCCGGTTGCCAGCCAGACCCGGTTGCCGGTCTTTGGCTTGAGTGGAATTCTTGATCCCATCGTGCCCTGGCCGTTCGTCGGGCGCTGGCTCAGGAAAAATTGTCCGGCCTTGCGCGATTACAGAATCATTCACAGCGCCGACCACAACGTCCTCAGCACCGCTCCAGTGGAAGCAGCGCAGCAGGTTTTGGATTGGATGAACCAACAACCGTAGCAACCAAGGTAACGAGGCTCTGATACCAATTCCCAGAGGCAATCGGGGCAATGGGTAGGGCGGCGCTGCTGCGCCGCCGGGTATGATGGCCGCGCAGCAGCGCGGCCCTACCGTCTGGGAAATGTGCCGATTATTATCAGGAAATGGTATGATTTGTTTCGGACGGAGAAGAATGAGCCTCCTCACCCGTCTTCGTTACGCTGCGTCGCGGCAAGCGTCGGCTGCTACAATAAATTCCAAATTCTACGGCTGCTTGAGTCGGAAAAACAAATTCCCCGTCGGCGGAGTGATGGTGATGCTGTTCGTGCCGTTGCTGGTCGTGGTGGTATAGCCGTTGGTCGTCCAACTTCCGCCGGCCAGATTGGAATTCTGCAACAACGTGTAACTGCCCGTGTCCGGCCAGGAGACGGTCACAGTTGAGAGTTGAGAGTTGAGAGTAATCGTGAGTAACGGCAAGCCGGGCGTTTGCATCACGGAAATGAGACTCCAGAAACCGCCGGTCAAAGAATAATTGCCGCCGGTCATCGGCCCGCCGGCATCGTGCTGGCCGATGGTGCCGCTGACGGTGTAGGTGCCGCCGGTGCTCGTGCCGCCGCCACCGGCGATTTTATACCAGTCAATCGAGTAAGACTGGGCGTGCGCCGACGAGAACGCCAGAGCCAACACCATGAGGATCAATCCAACAATTCGCATGACCTAGCCACCTTACGTCAAGATCGGCAGATGATTCAACCCTGAAAACATCAAAAATGGATCATGCTGGGAACCGATTGTCTGTATTTTGCGCCGTACCGCATCACAACAAACGCTTTAACCCCACCTACGCGAAGGAATTTTGGGAGTTGTCGCGCAAGTCAGAGGCTGTCACTCGAATAATTGTCCTCTGAGATTACCAATGAAATAACTGAATCATTTTGCGCCATCCATATTGCTAGGAACTGCATTACTGGGCGCTTGCATCAATTTCGAATACAATGCCCAGTCAATTTGCCGAAGAACGTGATTGCCTTTTTCAATCCATGCCCTCGTTGGAAAAGTTGGGTATTTTTTTGCTAAAGAAGCAAACTTCTCTGTTCCCTGCTGTATGGCATTCGTGGCCAACATCATTTTACCATTCGCCCATTGTTCCCACCGTTCTCCTTTCAACTCATAATCCGTATTGAGCTGTTGAGCCTTAACCATATTTCCAATTTCAATAGCACACGCCATGGCCAATGCACGGCTTTTGTCTGCCGCACGATCAATAACGAGCACTGATTCAAAATTCGTTAGTGCAATCCGCGATTCTAACAACCCAAACAACATTGGCACTTTGAAGCCCGGATTTTCCAACTATTCGCTGAATACGCCGGTCACCCCGTATTGTCCAGAGTTTTTTACCCCGAAGAATCGAGAATCCGCTGGGCTGAATTGTGAATGGCCTCAACCAATTCGCGCGGCTTCAGAACTTTTGCATCCCCGCCCCAGCTCAGAACCCAGCGTTCGATTTCCATCAAGCTGGAAAGTTCCATCCTCAATTCCACTCCCCCGCCCTTCAAGTCGCGCAGTTGCTGCGATTCGTGCCATTTCTTTTCGCGGACGTAATCGGCGGCGCGCGCGTTGAAACGGATGACGACTTCATATTCGCCTTCGCCGGAATGGACGCCAAAACTGTCGCGCAAACGTTTTTCGAGCGAGAACTTTTGCGGGCGCTCGAAGGTTTTGCCGGTCAGCTTCACGGATTGCACGCGCGCGGGAACGAAGGTGCGGATGTCCTTGCGCGCGTGGTCGTAGGCGAACAGATACCATTCGCCGTTGATGTTCGCCAAATGATACGGGTCAACGAGGCGCGGCTCGGTTTCCTTTCGCCCCGGCTTGCGATAAGCCAGTTCAATTTGTTGCCGATGCGCGGCCGCCCGGGCCAGCATGTCGAAAATTTCAAGATTCAAAATCGGCTCGGCGCGGGTGCGGAAGGAAATCGTCTGCCCGACGTCGGCGAGATTGAGCGAAATGGTGTCGGGCAGCGACTGCTCCATTTTCCGGATGGCGCTGAGAATCGGTTTCTCGAAGCTCGTGCCGCGATATTGCTGGAGCGCCTTTTCGGCGACGATGAGCGCGAAGAGTTCGCCCTCGGTAATCTGGATGTTCGGGAACGCGCTGACTTCCTCGGTGTAAAAATATCCGATGCGCGCGCTGTCATATTCAACCGGCAGGCCGAGCCGGTCGCGCATGAACTCGATGTCGCGATGAATCGTCTTGGTGGCGACTTCGATCTCGCGCGCGAGCGTGGAGGCGTTGGGGAATTTGCCGGACTGAAGCGCCTGATGGATGCGCAACATCCGTTCCAAAGGCGGACGTGACCGCAGCGACTCCACCGTCGTCATTCCCGGTTGGGATTTGTTCTCATGCCGGGCATTCATTTTTTTCAGGGCACGCCGGTGCATAGAGCAATGGATCCTGCCGGTAAAACTCCTGCAACTCGGCATATAACGCCGGATGCCGTTCTTTCAATTGCCCGGGCCTCTCGAAAAAACATTCCGTGGCCACGGCGAAAAACTCCGCTGGATTTTGAGCACCATACGTATCCAAGACCGTCTCCCGCCCGTCTTCAGCCGCGCGGCGAAGTTGTTGGAATTCTGCGCTCAGAACTTTGGCCCACGTTTGGTAACGGTGGCGCGTTTGCCACAAGTTTGACCCGCCGAGGAGCGGAGCGCCGTCAGCGATGCCGTCCTCCTGATCCAGTTGGTGCGCAAACTCGTGAATGACCAGATTCCGGTTCTTGTCCAGTTCCACCGCGCCGGCGATCGCCCCATCCCACGCCAGGACCACCGTCCCGTGCGGCCAGGATTCGCCGCCTCGCGCCTGGTCTCCTTCGATAATCGTCCCATCTTTTTCCTGATGCCACGTTCTGGCGATGTAGCTGGAGGGATAGACCAGGATGCTGCGCAGGCGGGGGTAGCAGTCCGTGTCCCGGTGCAGCAGCAACAGGCACGCCTGCGCCGCGATCAACACCTTCACTTCATCGGTGACCTCCTGCCCGTCACAGCCCTCAAACCGCTTCTCCGCCAGGAAAACGTGAATGTGGCCTTCCAATTCCTGGCGATCCGCCGGTGGGAGGCGGGAATACATGGAATAACGGCTCATAAGAATGTCGCGCCATTCTGAAGGGAACGGCTGGCTCCGAATGCTGTCACGGCGGCGTTTTTTAAGAAATCCGAACATGCCAGTCCCGAACACCCGCCCGCGTTCCGGCTCAACTGCCCTTTTCGAGCCTCGCGAGCAACTCGTCGTTGGTCTTGTGTTTCTTGAGCGCGGCGGTGAGCGTTTCCATCGCTTCGATGGGATTCAAGTCCACCATCGTGCGGCGCAATTTGCGGATGGCTTCAAGATATTTGGCCGGGAAAAGTTTTTCCTCCTTGCGCGTGCCGCTCTTGGGAATGTCAATGGCCGGGAACAACCGCCGGTCGGACAGTTTGCGGTCGAGAATCAATTCCATGTTGCCCGTGCCTTTGAACTCCTGGAAAATGAGTTCGTCCATGCGCGACCCGGTGTCAATCAGCGCGGTGGCCAGAATCGTCAGCGAACCGCCTTCTTCAATTTTGCGCGCCGAGGCAAACATCTTGCGCGGGATTTCCAGCGCCCGGGCGTCCACACCGCCGGTCATCGTTCGACCGCTGCCGCCGTGAACGCTGTTGTAGGCGCGGGCAATGCGCGTGAGCGAATCCATCAGCACGAAAACGTCCTTGCCGGATTCAACGATGCGACGGCAACGCTCGATCATAAAACGCGAAAGGCGCACATGCGTTTCCAAATCCATGTCGTTCGACGACGCGACGACTTCGGCTTTGACCGAACGTTGGAAGTCAGTGACCTCTTCCGGCCGCTCGTCAATGAGCAGCACCATCGTGTGGACTTCGGGGTGGTTCGTGGTGATGGCGTTGCAGATTTGCTTGAGGATGGTGGTCTTGCCGCTGCGCGGCGGGGAGACGATCAACCCGCGCGTGCCTTTGCCAATCGGCGTGACGAGGTCAATAATGCGCGTTTCAATCAGGTCGGGACTGGTTTCGAGGTTGAACTTTTCAATCGGGTCAATGGTGGTGAGGTTTTCAAAGCGGACGGCCTTGGTGTATTCCTCGAACGGCATGTCGTTGACTTTTTCGACGGTCTTGAGCTGCGGACTCGTGCCGCGATGTGGCGGCTGGGTCACCCCGGCGACATGGCTGCCCTCGCGCAAAAAGCTGCGGCGAATGGTGTCGGGCGTGACAAAGATGTCGGTCGGCTTCGGATGAAAATGGTTGGCCGCCGTGCGCAGGAAACCGAAGCCCTTTTCGGAAATTTCCAGGTAACCGGAACCGTAATTGGACGTTTTATCGTCGTTGTTTTCTGAACCGCTCATAATTTGTGTGCTCGAAGGCAGGAATTAATCCCTAAACCAGTTTTGAATTGTTGAATCTTGGGAAGCAACCCCGCAAAGGCGGGGTCCTTAAAACCTTCGACACCCAATGATTACGGACAAAACCCGCCGGATGCAACAATTATTTTAAAGAATTATTTTCACAGTAGTCCCACGGGATTGAAGGTTGTGGGTAAAAAAAGAGTTGGTTTGCGGGTTTGAACCCGGCCACAAGGCGGGGGATGAAAAACCAAACTCAACGCAAGCCAACGCCGGGAAAGTTCTCGCTTCTGCGGCAGCTCTGCGATCTTATTCCGGCATATCTGGTTCCCAAGCTGGCGCAGGACACCGGCGTCAACCATTCCTCCAGAAAAGCTGTTCTGGAAACCCATCATCGAGTGCGACATGTTGCGTTATTGGATCAAGGATGTTGCTCTTTGTTCAAGCCAGGCGTTATCTCCAGAATTTGGATCGCTAGCAAGGCCGTTAAATATTAACGGCGGATTCAAAACATATTTATCAGTCCATCTCTTGATTTCCGAGTGCCCGTCGGCAAATGAAAGACCGCCGGCATTACCATGGCGCGTTGCCGGGACATCCTGCCACCGATTAACCATGGTCGGGTCGCTTACAAAAAAAGCATCGTTAATGGAATATTCGTTTTCGTCTATTAAAACATATGTCATGGACGGGCCGGGCCGGGTGATATCCGTGTCCTTATAAAATTTCTTTCCAAAAGGGCTCCAAGGATTTATTGGAGCCAACCAACAATTCATCGAATAACTGCGAACTTTGGGATAAATGTTAAGACCAAACTTAAAGAAGGACTGGTCCGCCGGGCATTTATAAACATTTAAAGAATTTACATAGGGATAAATGACGCCGGCTTGAATAAAATTGGTTGCATACAAGCTAAACGCATTCATGCTTCCGGGACACCATTGAGCCCAAATGCCTCCAGGCAGAATTCTGGGGTCTGTTGGAATGATCGGCTGTGTGGCTTGACTCCCGTTTTGCGCCAGCTTGCCGTTGTTGTCTTCGGCATACATTTGCCAGCCCAGAGTCAACTGGCGCAGGTTTTCCAGGCACTGAAAGGCTTGTGAATTCGGTTTCGTATTGGCCAGTGCGGGCAGCAGCAGCACGCCTAAAATAGCGACTGTCACAATCACGACGAGCAGTTCAGTCAGCGTGAAGCCGTCATCGCGGGTGTTATTGAAAGCTATTGAACGTGTCGTTCTCATAATATCAAGGGCTTAAAACGATGCGGTAAAACCGCTGGCCGGACGACGGCAACGGGTCGCTGAGATAGCCGGTGGCACCGATGAAAGTCACATCACCGGGCAGATTCAGCCAGACCGGGTCGGTGAGATTGGTCTTGTATTGCACCTGATAAGCTTTTCCCGCCGCCAGAGGCCAGGTGAGGGTTGGATTGGAATTGAAAATGCCGGTGGAAACCAGTTGCACATAAAAGACGGAGGCGTAATTGGTCGCGCCGCCGCCATTGGAAGTCGTCATCGGCAAGGCGGCGAGGTCGAGCGCGAAGATGTCGCTGCCGTTGTTGAAATCATTGCCGGAAATATCCGACGCCCAGCTTTGGAAAAAGAGCGTCCGGCCGTCAGCACTAAAGACCGGCTTGAGCGAGCGGTCATCCGCCGTTGAATTGCCGGATGCGTTCACGCTCACGAGGATGATGGCGTTGTTTGAAGCGTCGTAAACGAACAGGTCCGCGGTATTATTGAAATCAAACGGAACCAGGTTCGTGGCGAAACTGCGGTAGGCGATGAAACGACCGTCTGGACTGATGCTTGGCGAGGCGGAGCTGGCATTGGTTATGCCGGTTGAGTTGAAATTCTGCCTGACCAGCAAATTGGTTCCGGCCTGAAAATCGTAGAGATAGACGTTTTGATTCGCCGGGGTGTTGGTCGCCATGGCGTAAGTCAGAAAGCGCCCGTCGTTGCTGAATCGAAGACCCGCGCAGGATGATAGGAAAATTCCGCCGGAATTGATCGTCACAACGGTTTTCGTCACCAAGTCCGCACCAGATAAACTTGATATGGAACTCGACAAATACGCGAGTTTTTGTCCGTTGGGGCTGATGGCAACAACCGAGGACGCGCTTGGGCCAAAGGTTGCGCTGTTGGTATAAGTCCGAGCGGTCAATTGTGAATTCCAGACGTATAATTGTGTCCCGGCAAGAACTCCTGCTGCCGTGCCGATGAAGGCGACGGATCGGCCGTCAGGCGTCATGGACGCCGAATTCACGCCCGTTCCCGAAGTGGCGGAGGTCAGCGCATAATTGGTTCTCGTTTGCAAATCCCGAAAAAATAAATTCTCAATGCTACTGCCAAATGAACCGGCGGCCAGATTGGACGCCTTGCTGTGGAACAAGACATAACGTCCGTCCGCACTGATGGTCGGTGAAAACGAATCACGGTTGCCGGGATGAACTCCGTCTGTGCTGACGCTCACCAGCGCGGTCGTGCCGGCCTGCAAATCGCGGACAAAAACATCCTGCGCCTGGTTGGTATCGCCAGCCACGAGATTATCCGCCGAACTGGTAAAGACAACGTAACGGCCATCGCCGGAAATGGCCGGGTCGAATGAAATGTCATCACCGGAAGCGTTGCCGTTGGTGTTCACGCTCACCAAAATGTTCGTGCCGCCGACCAGGTCGCGCACAAACACATCGCGGCAACCGTTTGTGTCATTGGCCACCAGATTGTCCGCGTCACTGTAAAACGCGACGAACAGGCCATTGGAACTCGTGGAGAAGGACGTGAGGCCGCTGCTGCCATCGGGTGTCTGCGACAACAATGCAGCGTTGCTGGCGGAAACCAAAACGGTCGCGCCCGTCGCCACCGTGTGTATGAAGACGTCACGAATTTGGTGGCGGTTGTCGGGCAATAAATTGGCGCAATCAAACACAACGACGCTGCCATCGGCGCTGATGGCGGGAACGGCGGTCGAATCCACGCCCACGCCCACACCGTTGGTATCGGCGTCGAGCAATTGTGTAACCCCGGCCTGCAGGTCACGGACATAAAAATGGTAATCACCAGCCAGCGTGTTGGTGACCAGATTGGAGGCGGAACTGATGAACGCGACGAACTGGCCATTGGATGAGATCACCGGCGCGTCGCAAAGGCCGTTTGCCGGAGTGACATTGTCCAAGCTGATGCTCACCAGCGTGTTTGTGCCGGTTTGCGCATCCCAAAGATAGATGGAATTGGTGGTGGCGATGGTGGAAGTGGTGAAGTTATTAACCACATACGCGACGAAACGGCCATCGGGTGACAGGGACAAATCGTGGATGAGTTCGTAGGACAACCGCGGCACATAGGCATTGGTGTTGATGATGTCATTCAAACCAGTCTGCAAACTGTAACGCAAAATGATTCCATTTGCGGAGGAAGTGCCCGGAGAATTCGTGCAAGCTTCGAACGCAACAAACTGGCCATCGTCACTGATGCTGTAATTGCAACAAACGATATTCGTGCTGCCGGTCGCTGATTGAAAAATGGCCCGCGCGTTGGTGCTGGCCCAAATGGTATTCCCGGCAACCAAGTCGCGAACGTAAATTTCACCGGTGGTCATTACATCGGAGACAAGATTGGTGGCAGTGCTGTAAAACACAACGTAACGTCCGTCCGGCGTGATTTCCGGTGATTCCGAGCTGCCGGTGCTGGATCTGGTTAGCGGATTTGTAATGACGGTGGCGCCGACACTGGCCAACGTCGTCGTGCTCGCCTGTAAATCCCGAACGAAAACGTCAGGGATGTTGTTGGTGTCACCCGCGACCAGATTGGAAGCCATGCAGACAAAGGCAACATAACGTCCGTCCGGCGTCATCACCGAGCCTCGCGAGGCTCCGCTGGCGTTGCCGCCGTTGGTGCTGACACTCACCAGCGTCGTGGTGCCGTTGATCAAATCGCGAACAAAAATATCGCTGGCATTATTCGTATCGTTGGCGACCAGATCGCTCGCGCTGCTTTCAAACAAGGCGAACTGTCCGTTCGTCGAAATTCCCGCAGGAAAGGAATCTCCATTGCCACCGCCGGTCCCGTTTTGGCTGACACTGACCAAGGTGGTTGTCTGGCTGATGCGATCCCGAAGAAACACATTGAACCGGCAGGGAAGCACGGAATTATTGTTGTTCGTCAGTGTCAGGTTATTTGCCGTGCTGGCGAACAAAACATAGCGCCCGTCCTTGCTGATGATTGAAAGTCCTGAATCCCCGCTGCCACCGAGCTTGGGTGGAAAAGAAGATCCGCTTGCGGATACGAGTTGCACTGCGGCTGCCGAATCACAACTGAAGGCAATCAAGCCGTAAACGAGCATGCAAAACAAGCAATGTTTAGTTGCAGCACTCATTGAATATAGCATTAGATGGATAGGGCACCGCATTGTCAATTATTAACTTGCTGGATTTTTGATTTGAGCCAGCAAACAACACCAACATAGCGAATGGGAGCGCAGCCGGGTTTTCATTTTGGTTTTTGTCAGAACAAGCACAACGGGATTGTTGAATGAGGGGTATCAGTTCATAAACTCGAAAAAACTCGCCGATCCTTAAAGCCATTTTCCAAAACCCACGAGGATTTGCAGGGGAAACAACTTGGTTCGCTCAAGAGAGCAACCGATTGGGGACGCGTCTGAATTATTTTAAAGAAATTGGAGTATTGGCGTAATGATCAGACGGGTTTCAATTTTCCATTACTCCGTCACTCATCTTCCATTATCCGCCCACTTCCGCCTTCGCTTCGGCGGCCAAGGGCGTGCTGAGGTAACGTTCGCCCGTGGACGGCGCGATGGTGACGATCAGCTTGCCCTTGTTTTCAGGACGTTTGGCAACTTGAATCGCCGCCCAGACGTTCGCGCCAGATGAAATGCCGCACAAAATTCCCTCTTCCTTGGCCAGCCGCCGCGCCATGGCAAATGCGTCGTCGTTGGCGACTAGAATGGATTCCTTGATCAGCGGATTGCCCTTCTCATCCTTCAAATGCAGGTTCTTGGGGATAAACCCGGCACCCAATCCCTGAATTTTATGAGGACCGGGCTTCAACGGCTGGCCGGCAAGTGTTTGCGCAATAACCGGCGAATCCTTCGGATCCACCGCAATGGCTTCAAAGGACGGTTTGCGCGCTTTGATCACCTCCACACAACCGGTAATGGTGCCGCCTGTTCCTACACCCGCGACCAAAATGTCCACCTTGCCATCCGTGTCGGCCCAAATTTCCTCCGCCGTGGTTTTGCGATGAATTTCCACGTTGGCCGGATTTTCAAACTGCTGCGGAATCCAGGCGTTCGGCGTTTCTTTGGCGAGCTGTTCCGCGCGGGCAATCGCGCCCTTCATGCCTTCTGCACCGGGCGTCAAAACCAGTTTCGCGCCGAGCATCGCCAAAAGCGTGCGGCGTTCCAGCGACATCGTTTCGGGCATGGTCAAAATGATTTTGTAACCCTTGGCCGCCGCGACGAATGCGAGTGAAATGCCGGTGTTGCCGCTCGTCGGCTCGATAATGACGGTTTCTTTCTTGAGGATGCCGCGTTTCTCGGCGTCCTCAATCATCGCCATGCCGATGCGATCTTTGACGCTGCTGAGCGGGTTGAAAAACTCGCACTTGAGGAGAATCGTGGCGTGCAGTCCGGCGGTGACTTTGTTTAATCTGACCAGCGGGGTGTGCCCGACGGTTTCGACGATGTTGTTATAAATGCGTCCCATAAATTTTGTAAATCGGTTTAATTGACATTGCGAATGCAAATTTCATCCGAAAGCGAAACGGGAGCAAGTATTTTTTTGCTCTTCTCGTCCTCGCGTTCTCGTGGGCGCATCCGGCCATCACCACCAAGACACGAGGCCGCCCCGACTGTGGAACGCCGGATTCATCCGGCAGGCGGGCGAATTGCGTGTGGACTGCCGGATGAATCCGGCGTTCCGGTGACAGTGCCTCAAGATGCGCCCCGTCCTCGTCCTCGTCCTCGACTTGGGGATGGTTCCCGGTTCGATGTTCGGCGTTTGATGTTGGATGCCTGCTCGCGCGATAGCGGAGTTCAATGTTGCTTCCCAAGAAACAATAAGTCCCTGCCCGGCCTTTCGGTCGAGCAGGGACAAATGGGGGATGGGAGTGCGCCAAGCTCTCTTTCCCATGCCGACATTAGGCACGCCCCTTTCGGGGGCTGTCAGCTTCCCGACGCCATTCTCCACGGCAAGCGGAGTCTTCGGCCTCGTGGCAGGGCCGTCCAGTGCCTTGCGGCCGCTGGATTTCGAGTGAGGCTTTTCAGCCTGCTTGAACTGATGGTTGCGCCACCAGCTTGCAAACCAGATGAAGACACATCTGTGATTTGATCTTCGCGTCTTCACCACTTAGCACCGGGTCAGCCACCGCTTTTGACGGTGCGTTCGCCCGATACCACGGGTCTCGCCTCTTCACTCTCAGGTTGCCTTTTGCTCACAGCCCAGCGGTGTCGTTTTTAACATCGCCGACGCTTGGAAGGTTTTCACGCAGCCTGTCGAGCCGTCGTGTCCTTCCCGGTGCGAACGCTCATTTTGTCCCGCCTTTCGGCGTCTTTCTTTTGGCTGATCCCGTTTTTTGCGTGACCGCCAGAGTCGCCCGTCCGTGCTGATGCGCAGTAGCAACCGGATACCCTCTGGGTAACTGCGATTCGCCCAGGCTCGAAACCGGCCTGAACTACTTGACCCGGCTCGGAGCGGCTTCTCATCGCCCCTCGCCGCCAAGTCCCTCATTCGCATTTGACGGTGTGCGAACACCGCCAGAGGAACTGGTGAATTCTGCCTCCTCATCATACCTTTCGATCCAACTTCAGAGGAGCCGGGCCAACCAGCCTGACCCGACCTTTCCCCAGTCACCTGGGATTATCCTGAAACGGACAACTCAACCTTTCGATCTTTACCGTCCGCTTCGTTCTTTCAATGAACTGTGAACATCATAACTCAAATCCCCAAACCGGCAACGAATTGATATGCACAGTTTGTTCACCGAAAACGACCCGTGAACAACGTGCGAACAACTCGAATCAGCCAATGGAATCAGACTGTTCGCTCAATTTGAACGAAGAATTATTCACCGATTTTTCACCGGAAATTCCGCGCGGTGAAGAAGTTTGTGTTTTGAAGAATTTAAAAATATGCGCAAAAACAAAAAAGGCCACCCGTTCGGATGGCCTTTTGATTTCCCGGAAGATTTGCGCTCAAGTCGCAGGTTTGGACTTCGCGGTTTTTTTTGTTTTCGCCGCCATCTTTTTGCGTTTGATGTAGCTTTTCCGGCGTTTTCGATTTTCAACTTTGTTGGATTGTCTGCCCATAAGTGTCTTTACTTTGTTCACGAGTTGAGGTTTTGTGAGGCCCACTATGAAAGTTTTGGCGCGACGATTCAACATCTATTTGGCGCTGGCATTCCTGCTGGGACTGGCTTGCGGCTGCCAGACCGGCAAGAAACCGCTGACCGCAGCCCTGCGTGTGCACATCGAAACCAGTCCCGATCCCACCGGCACGAGCCAGAACATTTCCATGCTTCGCTCCGACCCCGTGCTCATCACCATCAAACGGGAACCGATTTTGACCGAAGCCAACATCGTGCTTGCCAAAGTCATTGACAATCTGGGTGATTTTGCCCTGGAGATTAAATTTGACGAAAATGGCACGTGGCTGCTCGAACAATATTCCGCCGCCAATCCAGGAGGTCATTTCGTCATTTGGGGTCAATGGAGCGAAAAGCCGGTTGACAGCCGTTGGCTCGCCGCACCAATCATCACCCACCGTATCAGTAACGGCGTGCTGTCATTTAACGTTGATATTTCTTCCCGTGAGGAAGCTGATCAATTTGTACTCGGTCTCAACAACGCCGCGAAGAAAATCCGCAAGCATTTTCTAAAATGATTTTTCCCGCTGTTGACCACGCCATTTTTCCCGCCGTCGCGCTGTCCCTGGGATTTGGCGCCAGCCTTTTTGCGCAACAGCCGTTCCAATTTCCCACCGCCAATCACGCCTTGTATGAAATCGGAAACGAATTGAAATTTTTTGTCCCGACTGCGTCCGACAAACCGTGGACGACCGGCAGTTTCGGTTGCGTGCGCACTGATGGCCGGCAAATGCACGAGGGACTCGACATCCGCTGCCTTCAGCGCGACCGGCACGGCGAGCCGACCGATCCCGTCATGGCCGCCGCCGATGGCACGGTGGTTTATTTTAGCACGAAACCGTCGCTGTCGAATTTCGGCAATTACATCGTCGTGCGCCACGTCATTGAAGGTCTTGAAATTTATTCGCTCTACGCGCATCTGAAGGAAATTCGGCCCGGCTTGAAAATAGGCCGGCAAGTCAAAGCCGGCGAAGCCATCGCCACTATGGGCCGCTCGTCAAACACCGGCGAAACCATCACCAAGGACCGCGCCCATGTGCATTTTGAATTGAACCTGCTCGTCAACGACAATTTTGCCGGCTGGCATAAAAAAACTTTTCCCAACCAGCGCAACGACCACGGCGAATGGAACGGCCAGAACCTCGACGGCCTCGACCCGCGTGAAATCCTGCTCACCGAACACAACCCCGTCACAAAATTCAGTCTGTCGAATTTTATCCGCAGCCAGACCGAACTTTGCCGCGTGTTCGTCCGCTCGACCAACTTTCCGTATCTGAAACGCTACGCGGCGCTGGTTCTTCCAAATCCCAAGGCTGAAAAAGAAGGCGTGGCCGGTTACGAAATCACCCTGAATTACAATGGCGTGGCGTTCGCCCTGATGTCACGTGCCGCCTCGGAAATCCCAGGCAAGGCCCGGTTCCAACTGCTTTCCGTCAATGAAGCTGAAGCCAGGGCCAATCCCTGCCGCCACCTCGTTGTTCGGCGCGGCAGTCGCTGGCAATTGACCGACAGTGGCATCCGCGAATTGGAATTGCTGACGTATTGAATTGCTAATTCCGCTGTCGTCCGTCATTCGCCATTACGCGCGTGTTGAAGGAACGATTGCGTCCTTGCGGAAGAGAATGCTCCGCCGGCACACGTCAAACTTCGGCCAGCGCGCGGTTCATCCGCTCAACCGCTTCGTCAATTTGTTGTGTGCTGGTGAAGCCGATGACCACGGCGTCAATTTCCTTGCAGGCCATCGCAAAGCGGATGGATTTTTCCCGGTCGGCCGGGTCGGTGAAACTGCCGTTGCCAATGATCTTCATGCCAATCACGCCCCTGCCCTTCTCGTGCATGGTTTTGATTTCCCGCATTACCGGTGTGATGTCGTTATGAAGCTCGCCGCTCCAGTCCGCCTTCATGCCGTCGGTGTGATTGCCCTGCGGGTTCACCCGCACCAGATGCACCTCGGTCCAATCGCTGGCGGTGGCGGCGCGCAACGCGGGCAGCGTGTGACAGGAAACGCCCTTGGCACGGATCCATTTCTTCTCCTTGGCCTCGTTGAAGGCATCCATGACACGCTTCCATTCGTCAGTCCAGGCGTCCCGCGTCATGCAATGAACCAGCAGGCTGTCAATGTAGTCCGTATTGAATGTCTTGCGGTGGCGGTCAATCGTGGCCAGCACGTCGTCCGGCTTGCCAGGGATTTTGGATTGAATGAAAAGTTTTTCGCGCGGCAGTCCCTTGATGGCGTCGCCAATCCAAGTGAACGTTGCGTAGGTCTGGGAGGTATCAAAATAAGTGATGCCCTGGTCGTAGGCATAATGGATGAGTTTGTTGAAGTCATCCTTGCCGAGCGCAGTCTGGATCTGGCCGTTGTCGCTGCCGGTGCCAAAACCCAGCCGGCTGAGTTTGATGCCGGTCTTGCCCAGCGTCACCTGGTCCACCGCGGTGCGTTTGCCGGCGGGAGCGGCGGCGGCGCGGACGCTGGACAGCACCCACGGCGACAGCAACGCGGTGCCGGCCAGTACGGCGGAAGTCCGGATAAACTGGCGGCGATTAAGTTCGTGGCGTTTCATGTGTGAATTCTTCATGGATGAATCCTTTCCAAGGATGGCCGGCGATAAATTTTCACAGGCCGCGCGGTAAAACGCCGTTGGCTGGCCATCTGACCGTTTCGTGACATCAGGCTTACTATTAACACCGACAAATTAAACTTCAACCAGGATTTAAATTCCATTCGACGGAGACCGCCCGGCAAAGCGCGTCATTTTCGTGTCAGCCCGCTGGATGGCACCATGGCCTTGGCCCGGCGGCCAGGAATTTGATCCTGACGTTGCCTGACGATGCGCTTGGTTTCCCGGCCCGCGCCAGCTAAGTTGTGGGGGTGTTGAAGGACATCAAGTCACTGACCCGCGACGAACTGGAAACCCGGTTCAAAGCCTGGGAACAGCCGGTTTATCGCGTCGGGCAATTGCTCGAATGGCTTTATGTCCATCGCGTCACGAATTGGGAGGCGATGACGAACCTGCCCAAGCCGCTGCGCGAAAAGCTCGGCAAGGACTTTTTGCTCCAGACCCTGGAACTCGTCCGCAAGCAGGGCGCGCGCGATACCACGCAGAAATTTCTCTGGCGGCTCCATGACCATTCGCTCATCGAAAGCGTTCTGATTCCCGCCAACCCCGCGCTTTACGGCGACGCCAGCGACCGCCATACGCTCTGCGTCTCCACCCAGGTCGGCTGTGCCTACGGCTGTAAATTTTGCGCGAGCGGCCTTGACGGCTGGAAACGCAACCTGACGCCGGACGAAATTATGGAGCAAGTCCTGGCTGTGGAAAGGTGGAATGCTTCGTCCTCCTCGTCCTCGTCGTCGTCCTCGAACCCAACTGAAGAACCGATTGCGAGAACGAGGACGACGACGAATGAAAGATTGATAGACAATGTGGTCATCATGGGCATGGGCGAACCGCTGGCGAATTACGACAACCTGCTCCAGGCGTTGCGCATTTTGAATGCGCCGTGGGGCGGTGGCATTGGCGCACGGAAAATCACGATTTCCACCAGCGGCCTTGCGCCGCAGATCCGCAAGCTCGCCGCCGAGCCGTTGCAATTTCGCCTCGCCATTTCGCTGCATGGAGCCACCGACGCGGTGCGCAACAAAATCATGCCGGTGAACCGCAAATATCCGCTCAAGGAACTCGTCGCGGCGTGTGAGGAGTATCAGGGGCAAAAAGGCCGGATGCTCACGTTCGAGTATATTTTGATCGCCGGTGTAAACGATTCGATTGAGCAAGCCAAACCGCTCGCTGCGCTCGCGCGCAGACTTTTCGCGAAGGTGAACCTGATTCCTTACAACAAAGTCGAGGGTCTGCCGTGGGAACGCCCGGACGAGGAAACCCAGGAAAAATTTCTCGCCGCGCTGGAAAAGCAAAAGGTTGTAGCCACTCTCCGGCGCGAAAAAGGCCATGACATTGACGCCGCCTGCGGCCAGTTGCGGTTGAAAATCGAACGCGAATTAAAAACGGTTCCCACCTGATGTCAGGGTGCGACCGCACCGGTCAATCCGGTTTTGCGCCGGAAAATGATGATGCGTTCCGACAATGACGCCGGCGGGAGGTTTGAACCTTCACCCCAACTTGAAACCAGTTTCCCGTCGGGATCAAAACCAACAAGGCCAATTCTTTCGTAATGTTCGCGGGCGTATTGTTCGAACCAGTCGGCGAGGTAATGCGGCGAGTCGGGTTCCGGCAGCCACGACAGTTGATACTGCACCTGCACGAGAAATTCCGGGCGGTTGGTTTCGATCTCCTGCGCCATTTCACGCTGCATTTCGAGCGCGTGCGGTTGCGACTCCATCAACGCGTAAGTGTAAATGTAGCCGGTCGCCGAACGGCGGCGTGCGTAGAAATAGATTTCCGGCTCCGATCCCATGACCGCCACCCGCGCATTGCCGGCGGAATCTTTCCGCAGCAGATTCCCCACGGCAACCGCCTCGACAAACGGATTTCGCGGGTAAAGATTCCGGCAAACCTGCGTGGCCGACCACTGGAAAAATGGCTGGGCTTGGTAAAAAATCATCCACCCCAGCACCAGGACGAAAGCGATCACCGGCAAACTTTTGAAAACGTCGGCAAACCAGGCAAAGCGCCATGACGATTGCAACGCGGCCACCGCCATGCCCACAAGCAGCGCAAAGGCCGGCAGCAGCAAAATAAAATACTGTCCTCGAAAATATAATCCCGCCGCCGTGCCCAGAAATGAAAACGACCAAAACATCACGGTGAACAGCATCGGCTTTCGGAACACCCGCTGAAAGCACGCCGCCAGCAAACCGGCCAGCGTCAGCGCCCAAAAACCGATGGACAAATCGCGCGTCTGCCGCAAATGGTCGGCCAGGCAACCACGGATTCCCATTTCTACCGGCATCGCACTTTCATAAATACGCGCATAAACCACCGTCCAGAACCAGAAACGGTCAAAGACACCGGCGACCGCGAACAACAGGCAAGTCAGGCTGAAGGGCAATACCAGGCCCGTTCCGAACGCCAGGATTTTGCCGCCAAATTGCTTCGACAAAAATTCACGGTTCCGTACCGCCACCCAGATCAAAAAAAACAAACCAAAAAAACTGAAACAGATTCCCTGCTGTTTCATCAAAAAGGCCAGGCCCAAAAGAAGTCCGCTCCAGAAAAAAACTTTTAAGCCGCCGGTCTCATTCGCCTTGAGCAGCAACAGGGTTCCCGGCACCGCAAACAGCACCACGAAATGATTGGCGTGCGCCGCCAGCCCGGCCACCGCCGGACTCAGTGCCATGACCGCGTAACTCGCACACGCCGCCACGCCGGCCAGGTTTCCGAACAGTTTTCGTCCCAGCAGAAACACAAAAACAATTGTCAGGCTGTTCGCCAGCAGCAGTGTCAGGTGGATCCCGGAAATGGTTTGTCCGAACACCGCCATGCCCAGTGCGCAGGCAAAATACGTTCCGGGCAATTTCATGTTGTAGGCCAGTTCGTAAGGCGGGACGCCCTGCAAAATGAGTTGTCCCGCATAGGCGTATTCCCCTTCGTCTCGCTCCAGCGGCATGTCCAGCAGTCGAACGCGGATGAAACCCACAAACAAAATCACGGCCAGAACCACCAACCACGGCCAGAGACAAACCAACCGGCTTTGCGGGAAGGCGGAAACAGTCGCTGGTTGATTTTCCATTTAATGGTGAGATAACACGGAGCGCTTTCCCGTAAAAGTATTTTGCCGAAAATTCCGTGTTTCATCCCGCCTTCATGCATTTCGGCGTGGCAAGCTGTGCCCATCTGTGGCTAAATGAAGCGCGTGATTGCTTTGCTTGATTACGGCTCCGGCAATTTGCGCAGCGTCCACAAGGCGCTGCTCAAGGTCGGCGCCGACGTGCGCATCGCGCAGCGACCGGCCGAAATCGGCGATGCGCGGGCGATGGTGCTGCCCGGCGTCGGCGCGTTCGACGATTGCATCAACGCGCTGCGCAAACAGGAACTGCTCGGAGCCGCGCGCGAATTCATCAAAGCAGGACGCCCCTTCCTCGGCATCTGCGTCGGCTACCAGGCGTTGTTTGAGAAGAGCGAGGAATTTAACAGTTGCGCCGCCGGCCTCGGAATTTTCAAAGGCAAGGTCGTCCGCTTCTCCGAAAAGCATGGACTGAAAATTCCGCAAATCGGGTGGAACCAGCTTGAGATTGCAAAGCCGGATTGCCCGTTGTTCCGCGGTGTGGCCAATGGCAGCTACGTCTATTTCGTCCACAGCTTTTATCCGCAGCCGGTGGATGCGGGCATCATCGCCACGCGCACGGATTACGGCGACAAATTCGCGTCATCGGTCTGGCGCGACAATGTTTTCGCCACGCAATTTCACCCGGAAAAAAGCCAGAAAGTTGGTTTGCAACTGCTGAAGAATTTTGTTGAACTGGTGCAGTGCTGACCCGCCGTTCCATGAAATTGAATAAAAATTTGGCTCTCCATCTTTCATTGGCGATGCTTTGCGTCGGTCTGGCCGGGTGCGTGTCTCATGGCACGGTTGCGCCATTGAGCAACGGTTATGAGGAGGTGGCCAAGCCCAAGCGAGTTTCATTTCAGTATCGGGCGCCGGACGGCAAAATCACTCCGATCTGGACTGCATTGTCCGGGGTCAGCGAGGTCATCAAAGGTGACGTGGCGATATTTGTGGGCGACAAGGCCTATGTGTCGCCGGACCCGGACGATCCCCGGGGCACCAAGCCGCGATTGTTTGCGGTGCGGTCACCCGCCCTGCCGCTGGACATTACCGATGAAGTTTTATCGCAGTGGTCAAATAAATCAGGAAAAGATTTCGCGAAGGCTTTGGACAGTTTCAGCATGGTGTCTCCGGAGGAAAAGAACGGCCAGTTGGAGCTGCACCTGGAGTTTTGGACGCAAGAAAGGGACTGGCCGGATAAGACCACGGTTCAATTGGACTGGAACCAGGTATTCGACATCATGCGCGAGGTGAAAGAGAAAGGCACGATGCACACGGATTTGAGATGGCATACCCCCTTCATTGAAAAATGATTTTGGCCCGAAAACGGCAGGGCCGTTGCCGCGCGGCCATCATACTCAGCGGCGCAGTTTCGGTGGGGCGAGCGTCCCCGCGAGCCAAAATTTGGGAGTGCGCCGACATGTCACCGCACTACAAAGTTCCACCTCACCGAAGAAGTGGCCAACCTGGTGGTTTACCTTTGCCGTCCGCTGTCCCCGGCCACCAACGGCGCGGCCCATCGCGTGGACGGCGGCATGGTCCGGGCTTGCTTTTAAGCGCGACGGCTCGAAGGTTTTGCGGAGTTGGCCGTTGGTGCGGTTGACTAAAACGCCTGAATCTGCGATAAACAAATTGTGAGCACGCGAGAATTGATCGAAAAGGAAATCGCTGATTTGCCCGAACCGTTGCAGCGGGAGGTCTTCAATTTCGCCCGCTTCCTGCGAACCAAACGGGACGATTCATTCAACGACCTGCTCTTGAGCGAAACCGCGCTCGCCAAAGACTGGAGCACGCCCGAGGAGGACGCCGCATGGGCAAGCCTCCAACCTGCATAATTGTTGGTTTTGCCGGCGGGACGCCGGCGTTGCTTTTGGTGGGGCAAACGTATTGTTCGCACTTGCTTTTTCCCCGACGCTGGCGCAATTTGTTTTTCAAGATTAACGAAACGAAACGAAAGGATTAAAAATTATGGCACATGAACTACCGCCCCTGCCCTATCCCAAAGAAGCTTTGGAACCGCACATTGACGCGCTGACGATGGAAATCCATCACGATCGCCATCACAAGGCTTACGTGGACAATCTCAACAAGGCCATCGCCGGCAACGCCGCGCTGGAAGCCAAATCGCTCGAAGCGTTGATCGGCAACCTCGCGTCCGTGCCCGACAACATCCGCGGCCCGGTGCGCAACAACGGCGGCGGCCATTGGAACCACTCGTTCTTCTGGAAACTCATGGCGCCCAAAGCCGGCGGCGCTCCCACCGGCAAGCTGGCCGACGCCATCAAGGCCGCTTTCGGCTCATTCGCCGATTTTCAGGCGAAGTTTGAAGCGGCGGGCATCGGCCGTTTCGGCAGCGGCTGGGCCTGGCTCGTCTCGAACGGCGGCAAACTCGAAATTGTTTCCACGGCCAACCAGGACAATCCGCTCATGGGCAAGGCCATCGCCGGTTGCGAAGGCAAACCGATTCTCGGCGTGGACGTGTGGGAACATGCCTACTACCTCAAATATCAGAACAAGCGCGCCGATTATCTGAAGGCGGTCTGGAACGTGGTGAACTGGGCGGAAGCCGCCAAAAATTTCTAAACCGTAAAATTGATCTGAAACGCAAACACGCCGGTTCATGCCGGCGTGTTTTTTTGTGGTAGGGCGGAGCTGCTGCTCCGCCGTTTATTTAACGTCTTTGAACTGATTTGGGCGGCGCGGCAGCGCCGCCCTATCATTTGCGTCAAATCCCGCGCCTGGTCACAATACGGTTGCCTTTGCCGAGGACAATAACGCGCGGTTTCCATTTCTTCGCCTTCCCCTGGTCGAAAGCCGCAAAGTTCATGATGGTCAGCAAATCGCCCTTTTTGCCCAGGTGCGCAACAGCGCCGTTCATGATGATTTCGCCGGAACCGCGTTTGCCGCGGATGACGTAAGTCTCAAACCGTTCTCCATTGGCCATGTTGCCGCACAGGATGCGTTCGTATTCCTGCAGGCCGACCTTTTCCATCAGGTCAATGGCGATGGTGAGGCTGCCCTCATATTTCATGTTGCCGCCCGTGACCGTGGCGCGATGAATTTTCGATTTCAGCAAATGAACCTGCATGAGCCATTGAGTATAGCGTACTGCGCCGTTACTTCAACTTGAGAAAATTTTTAATAATCTGACGTCCATTCTCGGTAAGAATGCTTTCCGGATGAAATTGCACGCCCCAGATCGGCAGTTCCTTGTGCCGCACGCCCATGATTTCGCCCTCGCCGGTCTCGGCAGTGACTTCGAGACAATCGGGCAGCGTGTCGCGCTTGATGACGAGCGAATGATAGCGCGTGGCGACAAAGGGATTGGCCATCCCCACAAAAAGGTCCTTGCCGTTGTGCTTAATCGGCGAGGTTTTGCCGTGCATCATGCGGTAATTCACCACCACCTCCGCGCCGAACACGTGCCCGATGCACTGGTGACCGAGGCAGACGCCGAACACGGGCATTTCCCGGCCGAACGTGCGAATGACTTCGTTCGACAACCCGGATTCGCGCGGCGAGCACGGTCCCGGCGACACGAGAATGCGCTCCGGCTTCAACTCGCGAATCGCGTCAAGCGTGATGTCGTCGTTCCGCCGCACCTGCACCTCGACGTTCATCTCGCCGAGATATTGCACGAGGTTATAGGTGAACGAATCGTAGTTATCTATGACCAGAACCATGTTAAGATTTGCGACTCCGATCTCTCGCGAGCACGCGCGGAGCGGTGTTGCCGATTTCATCCAGCACGCGGCCAATCAATTCTCCGGCCACTCGCTGCCCCCAAACGACGCGCCCAATTCTTTTTGCGAGCACGAATTTGATTTCGCCGCCGCTGACTTTTTTATCGAACCGCATCGCAGCGAAAAGTTTCTGACGTTGCGCCGGCTTCAACTTGATTTGAGTCGGCAGGCCGGCACGCTTGAATAAATCCCGGATCCGCCCGGCATCGTCTCCTGACAAACCCATCAGTCCAGAGGAAAGTTTTGCGGTGGCAACCTGGCCGATGGAAATCGCCTCGCCGTGCAGAAATTTCCCGTAGCCGGAAATGTTTTCGATGGCGTGGCCAATGGTGTGGCCAAAATTCAGAATGGCGCGCAAGCCGTTTTCAGTTTCGTCCTGGCCGACGACATCCGCCTTGATTTCGCAACAGCGCGCAACGACGGCAGCGAGGGTTTGGGGTTCGCGCCGCAACAGCTTCGGCAAATCGCGTTCCAGTTGCGCGAACAGTCTGGCATCGTAAATAATGCCGTATTTGATGACTTCGGCGAAACCGGCGCGAAACTCGCGTTCGGGCAAAGTGCGCATAGTATCGAGATCGCACAGCACCAAACGCGGCTGATAAAACGCGCCCACGAGATTTTTACCGGCTTTCAAATTGACGCCGACCTTGCCGCCGACGGAGCTGTCCACCTGCGCCAGCAGCGTCGTCGGCACCTGTACAAACGCGATGCCGCGCAAATACGTCGCTGCGACGAACCCGGCCAGATCGCCGACCACGCCGCCGCCGAGCGCGACGATGAAGGATTTGCGTTCGAGCCGGTGCGCCGCGAGCAGGTCGTAGCAGGTTTGAACGGTTTTCAAACTTTTGGCCGTTTCGCCCGCCGGAACAACAATCAGTGAAGGCGAAAAGCCTGTCGTGGCGAGGGAATTGAAAGCCGCTTTGGCAAACCGTCTGCCGACGTTGGTGTCGGTGATAATGGCGCAACGCGCGCCGAGTTTCAGGCGCGCACATTCGCGGCCGAGTTGGTCAATCAAACCCGGTGCAATTTTGATCGTGTAACTGCGATTTCCCAGTTGTACGGAAACGGTGCGCACGGACCAAGAATAAAGGCTGAACGCGCGGTGTCAAAGTTTTGCCGGTCATTTTCATCCCGTTGGGAACGGATTTGCCTTAACCTCGGCTTATGATTCCTGCTGTTCCATTTTTACGCGGACGTCTCAAGCCTCGAATGGCCATCCTGCTTTTGGTTGCCGTCGCGTTTTGCGGGTGCGCCACCAAACCGGCCACGGCATCCCGCCCGGCACCGGCCAAACCCGGCTTCACCATTTTCCTGGTTGGTGATTCCACCATGGGGGACAAGCCGCTGATTCCGGCGAACCCCGAACGCGGCTGGGGACAGATGCTGCCGATGTATTTCAAGGATGGAGTGCGGATTGAAAATCACGCGGTTAACGGCCGAAGTTCAAAAAGTTTTCTCGACGAAGGGCGATGGGAACCGGTCCTGAACCAACTCAAACCCGGCGATTACGTCATCATTGAATTCGGCCACAACGACGAAAAGAAAAAAGACCCCAAGCGCTACACGGAACCGTTCGGTGGTTTCAAACAAAACCTCGAGTTGTTCATCCGCGAATCCCGCGAGCACGAGGCCACGCCCGTTCTGGCCACGCCCGTTGCCCGGAGAAAATTCGATGACAACGGCAGGCTGGTTGACACGCACGGCGATTACGTGAAAGCCGTGCGGGAGGTCGCGCAGGAACAGCGGACGTTATTGCTCGAAATGAACACCCGCAGCGCGGAATTGCTCGCCAGCCTGGGCCCGGAGCTTTCCAAGAAACTTTTCGATTGGATTGGCGCGGGCGAATTTGAGCGCTACCCGAAGGGGTTGTCCGACGACACACATTTCAACGCCTGCGGCGCGAGCCGGATGTGCGACCTTGCCGTCGGGAAATTGAATCAAACGTTCCCAAACTTGCGGTCTGGCTGAAACGACATTCCCCCACCGACATCAACCAGAGCGGCTTGGACAAATGAAACGGGGAAACCGGCGGGCTTGAAATTGGTTGCGAGGACGGGATCTGAACTTGCGACCCGCCCGCAGGATTCAGAGCCTTGTCCTGCGGGCGGGATTTATAACCTGATTTCGCTAATTGTATTCGGCAAGTGTCATTAATCCCTCGGGGTTGGCGACGCCCTTGCCTTGAAGGAAGACAATGTGCTGATATCCGAGGTTCCGTAATCCGACGAACCAAGCTGTGCCGCGGTCGCGGAACTGGTCACCGATCTTTGGCTCGGTGTAATTCTCAAGGATCACCACTGCTGCCTGATGTTGGGGCAGCGCCATGGCCAGGGCGAGAACGTTGTCATTGCCCTCCCGGTTGGAGGCTGCTGGTTCGACCATCTGGCAGGTTGTATCATCCAAAGACGCGATGACCAATGCCGTGCTGTCGGTGTTGTGAAACGCCTGTGGCGGCTGCGGGGTCGCACAGGAGGTTAACATGATTGCCAGACCCACGAGGGCCAATGAGTAAATAATTTTCATAAATTTCATTCGATTCCGCTGGTTTCAGGATTGTTGTGATTTATTCGCGGGCGCGATCAATTCATCCCTCCAGCTCTTTGCCACAGCGTGGTGCAGCTTTGATGCCATCGGCTGTCACTTCAAATGCTGAATACTTTTTCTTCGGGTGTATCATTTTTAGACAACTTTAAACTTATTTTTAGGCACGTAATTTGGCGGGCGGGGAAACAGTCCGCCCAAAAATGAAATAACGGCCATTCTCCTTGGAATTAGGATCTCGCAGTGCGGGATTATGAGCCTGACAAGCTTTGCAAGCCGGTTAAAAACCTGAAGCCAGCTTCACCTTTCTGTCAGTTGAAGCGTCTTTCCAGCTTGCGCGCATCGGAGAGCAGTTTGCCAAGTTGATCGTGGAGCATGGCATCCGCACGAGTTAAGTTAAAATCTCAATTCCCAGAGGCAAAGCAGCGCCTGCACCTGTGATAAAGCTGCAAGCAGCCTCATTTCAAAGTCAAAGACGAAAGAAAGGCCAATCCCGATGGCGCGTTTTTTTCATTCAACTTGAATCCAAAGTGGAAATATCTCACTGGGTTTTCCAGACACAATTACAACGCGGTTTGAGAAGCGTTGGTCGTGTTGGTGGATGTGTTGGTTTATGTCCACCGCGTTTCATGATGTCCACCCTGTCACCGGGCAAAATCCACGAAACGCAGGAGGTGCAAAACACCAAACAATAAAGGGTCTAAAACGTATGTTTTAGACCCTTAAATTGGTTGCGGGGCTAGGATTTGAACCTAGGACCTTCAGGTTATGAGCCTGACGAGCTACCGGGCTGCTCCACCCCGCGAT
>DAIRTX010000009.1:0-67483 GCA_036803685.1 Verrucomicrobiota bacterium
AAAAATACCACAGATCACATATAACACCAGTTATTAATGAGACACTACACTAGTGTTGTGTCCATACGCTCAACGCCGTCTAACAATGAGCAGGCGCATCGTTTGCAGCCTATCTCGTTTGAGATTTACACTTCAATCCCGTACGCCTTGATTTTGTTGTAGAGGGTCTGGCGGCCGATGCCGAGGCGTTTGGCGGTTTCGAGCTTGTTCCCGCCGGTTTCCTTGAGGGTCTGGATGATGGCGTTGCGTTCAACACCTTCGAGCAGGGTGAAACTCGTGTCGTGGCCGTCGGCCGATCCGCTTTTGGCGTTGGTGATGGAAAGATCAACAGCGTCCACTTCGTTGCCTTCGTTCAAGAGGACGGCACGCTGGACTTCATTTTGCAATTGGCGAACGTTGCCCGGCCAGTCAAAGGCGGTGAGCCGCTCAATCGCTGCCGGCGTGAAGCCCGAAATGACGCGACTGGCTTGCGCGGCGAACCGTTTCAAAAATGAATTCGCCAGCGGCATGATGTCTTCGCGGCGTTCGCGCAGCGGCGGCAGGTGAACCGAAATGGCGCTGATGCGGTAATAAAGGTCCTCGCGCAATTTGCCGTCTTTGAGGGCGTCTTCCGGCTTGCGGTTGGTGGAGGCGATGACGCGGCAGTTGGTCTTATAGCTGACCTTGCCGCCGACCGGACGGACTTCCTGGTCCTGCAGGACGCGCAGCAGCTTGCTTTGCGTGTCAATGGGCATCTCGGAGATTTCATCGAGCAGCAGCGTGCCGCCTTCAGCCTGCCGGAAAAGCCCTTCGCGGTCGGTGTGCGCGCCGGTGAACGCGCCTTTGACCGAACCGAACAATTCACTTTCGATCAATTCGCGGGGCAGGGCGGCGCAATTGATTTTGATGATTTTGTTTTTGCTGCGCGGACTGAGCGCGTGAAGGAGGTCGGAGATGACTTCCTTGCCGGTGCCGCTCTCGCCGGTGATGAGCACGGTGACGTCGCTGGGGGCAATGCGTTCAATGGTGCGCACGACATCCTGCATGGCCGCGCTGCGGAAAATCGGCGACGCCGTGCCGCTCATCGTTTCCAGCGCGCGCCGGAGCGCGCTGTTTTCCTGGTTTTGCTCATTGCGTTCGACGGCGCACTTGACGTCGGCCAGCAGCTTTTCGTTTTCAAACGGCTTGGCGAGAAAGTTATAAGCGCCGCCGCGTCCGGCTTCGACGGCCATGCTGATGGTGCCGTGTCCGGTGAGCACGATGACCTCGGTGTCGGGCCAGCGCCTTTTGATTTGCGGCAGTAATTCCAGGCCGTCAGCATCCGGCAATTTCACGTCGAGCAGCACCACGTCGGGCGCGGGCTGGGCAAAGGCCTTCTGCACCGCCGCGCCGTTGCTGGCCTGGGCGACTTCGTAATGATCTTCGAGCACCGAGGTGAGTAAATTCCGCAAATCCGCCTCGTCGTCCACGATGAGAATTTTGGCTTTCATGTTTAACGTCTCCGCCTGCACGCTTCGACAAACCGGCGAAAAATCGCCCGGTGTTCAGCATATCGTTCGGTCAATCGTTCGGGATGAAATTGCACACTCAACAAAAACGGCATTGCCCGCGCCGCGTCCGGTTTCAATTCCATCGCTTCAACTATTCCATCACGCGTTCGCGCCACAGCCATCAATGGTTCCGCCGGTTTCAAGACGGCCTGATGATGCGAACTGTTCACACCCAAAATCCGCTTCCCCACTATCTTGGCCAGTAACGAACCCGATGTCAATGGCACTTCATGCACTAATTCACCCGCTTTGTCCATGCGCCAATGGTTCAGCGCGCCGGGCATCTGGCGGCGAATGTCCGCAATTAACCGGCCGCCGAGCGCGATGTTCAACAATTGATGCCCGCGACAAATTGCCAGAAGCGGTTTGTGCTGGCGAAAAATTTCGTCAATTAAAACCAGTTCGCGCAAATCACGCCCGCCGCCATCGGGTGTCAGGCCGACGGCTTTGCGGACGGCCCGCGAAAGGTTTTTGTCGTAAAGGTCGGGATTGATGTCGTCACCGCCGGTCAACAACACACCATCCGTGCGGCGGACAATTTCAGCGAGCATTTGCCGGTCAGTCGTCGTTGGCGTGGTGACGGGGATGCCACCGGCCTGGAGCACGGCATTTTCGTATTTGACCGAAAGGCTGACGGAAAGGTCATGAAATTCGACACCCCGTTTTTCAATGCTCGGCGAAACAAGAATCAAAGGCGGTTTGGCCATCCGCGTGAAATGTAAGGGGACAGGGTTGTTTTGTCAGGAGAAAATAAATCTCAGTCTCCGTAAACTTTTGTCACCAGCCGAGTTGCAACTTTCTCAAAATTCCAGCCTGATTCATGCTTGAGGGGGGGGAGGGTATGAGAATAGATGCGGTCAAAATAAATCGAAGCGGCGTTTATTATTTGATCAACACAGTAGCCCCCATAAATCATGCATTGAAGGCCGAATTTGACGCTTTTGGTTCAGTGATTGTAGTTGGCCTGTTCTTGGGAATCGTGTCTTTGGTGCGATTTGTTTTGGTTTGGGTGCAGTGATTGCGGGATTGTAACGTGCCATTTTGAGGCCGGCGCTTGGGAAACAACCATGATTTTCCGGCGCAGTTCAATTTCCACTTCGGGAAAGTGCTTGCCAATCAACCTTACCGGCTTACGTTTGACCAGTTCAGCTAAAGAACAAAATGAGAGGAAATTATGGCCAAAATGCAAAGCAAAAACCTGTCGAAACCCGATGAACTCCGCACCTTCGACCAGGGCAAACTCGAACTCATCACGCTCGGCGGGGTCACGTTTGGTCGCGCCACACTCCAGCCGGGCTGGAAATGGTCAACGTCGCTCAAGGCGTTGATGAAAACCAAAAGTTGCGAAGCGCCACACCTGCAATATCACGTCTCTGGACGGATTGCCGTTTTGATGGACGACGGCAGCCAGGCGGAGTTCGGGCCGGGTGAAGTTTCACTGCTCCCGCCGGGTCACGACGCCTGGGTTGTCGGCAACGAACCGGTTGTGGTGGTTGATATTACCGGCATGGTCGAATACGCCAGGCCCCACTCGCACTAAATTTTTGCTTCGGGAAAGCGCTCGCGGATCCGGCGGGCGCACGGGTCGTTCGTTTGGGGCGGCGGCCGTTCATTTTTGCGCCAGCGCCCAGGCGCACCACAACACGGGCGCCTGGCCGTGCAAGTCGCCGACGGCACGCGGACGGTTCAAATACCAATTCACATCATCCTTCTGATTCGTGCCGACGCAAACGTCGCGGACGTTTCCATCCGCGTCAATTTTTCCGCACAGGCCAATCCAGCCGCGCCGCGCCACGTCACCGTAGCTCGCGTCGAGCCAGCCGTGTTTCACGCCCACAATCATCGCGTAGGTGAACATGCCCGTGCAGGAAGTTTCGTCCCACGCCTGCGGGTTGTTCACGAGTTGTCGCCACAAACCGGACGGCGCTTGATACATTTTCAGCGCGGCCATCATTTTTTTGTAGCCATCCATCAGCCGCGCGTATTTCGGATGGTCGGGCGGGAGCGAACTCAACACTTCCGCGAGCGCGGCGGCGAACCAGCCGTTGCCGCGCCCCCAGTAATGCGGGCTTACGTCAGCGTGAAAAAAGAGTCCATTCGGCTGCTGCAATTTGTCCAAATACGCGGCGAGTTCGGTCGCGAGGCGGTCGGCGTATTTCGGATCGTGCGTCGCGCGATACGCCTGAATCTGCAAACTGCCGATCATGAAACAGTCGTCCACCCACCAGCGCGTTTCCTGTGCGAGGCCGTCGGGGCGTGGATTTTCCCACTGGTCATCGGCCATGTGAATGCCGAAATCGCGGTAACGTTTGTCGCCGTTGAGCAGATAAATTTCCAGCGGTAAAACTCCGAAGACGTGAAAATCAACGTGGCGTTCGGTCGAAACCACTTTGCCGCCTTCCGGTGTCAAAATCATCGCGTAACGGTCAATGAGTTTTTGTTCCAGCGCTTTGTCGCCCGCCACATCCGCGAACCGCAGCGCGCCGAACGCCGCGCAGACTTCGGGATAAACGATGTAGCCGTCAGTGTTGCAGTAAATTTTGCGCGGTAGAAAGTTCGCGCAGACTTTTTCGCCGACGGCCTGGGGGTCGCAATTGGCCGGCCAGTTTTGGAAAAGGCCGGTCGTTTTTTCACCGGCATCCGTTTGGCCCTTCTCCGGGACGCAACCTCCGGTCAGGATTGCGCCGAGAGACAATGCCATTGCCAGCCGAAAAGGTATGTACATGATGTACCTTTAATCCAAATCGCCCCGGTTTGTCCAGCCACATGCGCACTAAATTTTCGCCTCGGGAAACCGTTCGCGGATCCGGCGGCGAAGACGCTCCTCGTGTTCCGGCTGCAAACGGCGGCGCGTGATGAGCCGTTGCACCGCGTCGAGCAATTCCAGCCAATCTTCCAATGGCGGTTCCGGCACGGGTTGCCATTGATCAAAACGCTTTTCGCGTTGGAAGAACCGCCACTCGCGGCTCACGCGCTGGGCATTAACCTGCAGCTTCACGCCGGCGTCGGTCACCCGTTTCCAACTGATTTCAGCTTTGGGCATTTTTTTGGTAGAGACGAACTGCTGCTCGTCCCAAAATTGGGGCCGCGCGGCAACGCGGCCCTACCTTGCAAATTTATTCCGGCAAATTGATGCTGGCGACCGCCATCGCGGCGATGCCTTCCTCCCGCCCGACGAACCCCATCTTTTCGTTCGTCGTGGCTTTCACGCCGATTTGTTTTTCGGAAACCCCGAGCGCGGCGGCAATGCGCTTCTTCATTTCGGCAATGTGCGGATAAATTTTGGGCTCCTGCGCGATGACGGTCGCGTCCACGTTCACGATTTTGCCTTTGCGCTTCGCAACCTGCCTGGCGGCTTCTTCAAGGAACATCTTGCTGGGCGCGCCCTTCCAGCGCGGGTCGGTGTTCGGGAAAAAATGGCCGATGTCCTCCTCGCCGAGCGCGCCAAGAACGGCGTCGCAAATCGCGTGCATGAGCGCGTCCGCGTCCGAATGGCCGTCCAGGCCCTTGGTGTGCGGAATCTCGACGCCGCCAAGGATGAGTTTGCGTCCCGCGACCAGCGCGTGAACGTCGTAGCCGATGCCAACGTGAACCATGCCCGACTATAAAACCGGCGCGCCTGCCGACCAAGTTTATTTCTCTCCCGGTGGCAGCGTGAAGAAAAACGTCGCGCCCTTGCCCAACTCGCTTTTCACCCAGACTTTGCCGCCGTGGTTTTGCACGATGTGTTTGACGATGGACAAACCCAGACCCGTCCCGCCCTGCTCGCGCGAGCGCGCCTTGTCCACCCGATAAAACCGTTCGAATATGCGGTCGAGCGCTTCGGACGGAATGCCCGGCCCGTCGTCCTGCACAAAAATTTCAATCTTATCCGCATCGTCCTTGCACCCGCCCACCGTGATCGTGCCTTCCGCGCGGCCGTATTTGATGGCGTTGTCCACGAGGTTGGCGAGGACCTGTTCGAGCCGGTTCGCGTCCGCCATCGCGGTGAGTTCGGGCAAATCGTTGACGAGTTTCACGCCTTTGGCGTCGGTGCGCGTTTTCAGGTCGGCCAGCACTTTTTCAGCGAGCGGACGCAGCGGGACGGGCTGCAAATTCAATGTAATCTGCCCGGATTCCAGTGCGGAAATGGTGAGCAAATCCTGGATGAGCAAATCGAGCCGGCTGGCGTTGCGCTCGATGATTTTGAGAAAGCGCCCGGCGACTTCGGGGTTGTCGCGCGCGCCGTCGAGCAGTGTTTCGACGTACCCTTTAATGAGCGAGAGCGGCGTGCGCAATTCGTGGCTGACATTGGCGACGAATTCCTCGCGCGTGCGCTCCAGTTGTTTGAGCCGTGTCAAATCGTGAAAGACGAGAATCGTGCCTTCGCGTTCGCCGGCGGAATTGGAAATGGCGGCGGCGTTGACCTGCAGCCAGCGCTCGCTCAACTCCTGCAGCTTCAGTTCGTAATCGAAAACCTGTCCGTCGCTTTCGACCCGCTCGACCAGCGCGGCGAGTTCATGCACGCGCAGGGCTTCCATGACGGTTTTGCCGCGCAGCTCGGTTTTCAGGCCGAAAAGATTTTTGAACGCGCGATTGGCGAGGTAAATCCGGCGGTTGCGGTCGAGCAAAAGCAAACCCTCCAACATGCTGTTGAACAGGACCTGTTGCTGCGCCTTGGCGTCAGTCGTCGTTTGCTGCTGCCGCCGTTGAAGCTCCTCCATCTCGGCCTGCGTCTGCCGCCGTTGGCGGAGAAATTTATGCCGCCACCAGAAATGAATTCCCACGACGGTGGCAAGAGCAAGAATGGTCAGGAATGGCCACATAGATTGGGTGCGGCTTGTGTATTTGCCAGTCGGCCGGGGAGAAGCTTGAACATCGAACATCGAACATCCAACGTCCAACATCGAACGGTCAGGCCTGGCAAATCATTCGGCGTTCGATGTTCGATGTTCAATGTTCCCAACTTTCGTTCACTCCACAAACCGGTAGCCGACGCCGCGGACGGTGTCCAGATGCTTTGCTGCGGGACCGAGTTTTTCGCGGAGGCGGCGCATGTGCGTGTCCACCGTGCGCGTATCAATGAGGCTGTCGTATTCCCACACGTCCCGAAGCAAAGCGTCTCGGGACTGGACGCGACCGGCGCGTTGCGCGAGGGTGGTGAGCAGCTTGAACTCGGTCGCCGTCAATTCAAACGCCCTGCCTTTCCAGCTTGCCAGATGCCGCGGCACGTCAATCAGCAAATCGCCGAACCGCATCTGATCGCGCGGTTTTTCCCCGGCCTCGCCCCGCGAAAGGATTTTTTTGATGCGGAGCAGAAGTTCGCGCGGACTGAACGGCTTGGTCAGGTAATCATCCGCGCCCAGTTCCAGGCCGAGCACCCGGTCAATCTCCGCGGCCTTGGCCGTGAGCATGATGATGGGGACCCTGGCGGTGGCCGGGTCGAGCCGCAGCGTCTTGCAAATCTCGAAGCCGTCCATTTCCGGCAGCATCACGTCGAGCACGATCAAATCCGGCGTTTGCGACCGCGCCTTTTTCAGCGCCTCCGCGCCGTCCGCCGCCGTGCTCACCGCATAGCCGGCCTGCCGGAGGTTGAACTCCACGAGTTCAACCGCTTCCGGTTCATCATCCACCACTAAAATTCGCGGCTTCACCCTTGGTTGCATATCACGCGCGCCATCGTCACACAATTTCGGTTGGGTGACAACCTTGTGACAATTGGGTGACAATGGACGCCTGACACCACCAAGGTAGGGCGGGCGCTGCTGCGCCGCCCAAACTTCCACCAGAACGAGCGGAGCGATGTTCTCGCGTGCGTATATCCCCATGGTTCCGCCAGCATCGCTGCGCTTGCTGGCGGTGAGATTGAGGCAAACCGGCAGGTTTGCCCTACCATCGGTGGTGGTGGTGTCAAGTGCGCCCGGTGACAATGCAATTCTGCTTTTGCCCTTGCAACAAATGTGTAGCCTGCGGCAATGTCACTTCCGGTAATCAGCATCGCGCAAATGCGTGAATGGGAACGGGCCACGTGGGAAACCGGCCAGACCGAGGCCGAAGTCATCCATCGCGTTGGCCGGAAAATCGCGCAACGGGCGATGCAACTCACGCGGCCCGGCGGCGCCATCTTGATTCTGGCCGGCAAGGGCCACAACGGCGATGACGCCCGCGCCACGCGGGAATTTTTGACCGATCGCCGCGTCGAAACCCTCGACATCGCCGCGCCCGAAAACGACCTGCCGGAACTCGAGCGGGTGCTGTTGCAAAAACCGGCGTTGGTCATTGACGGCTTGTTCGGCATCGGGCTTGACCGGCCGCTGACCGACGACTGGAAAAAAATCATCATGGCCGTCAACGAGTCGGGAATTCCCGTTTTGGCGGTGGACGTGCCATCCGGCTTGAATGCCGACACCGGCGACCCCGCATCGCCCGGCGTGGCGATTGAAGCGGCGGTCACGTTGGCCATCGGCGCGCCGAAAACCGGTTTGCTCGCGCACAACGCGTGGCCGTTTGTCGGCCGGCTCGAAGTCGCGGACGACGTCGGCCTGATTCCGTGTCCGCATACGAGTGAGTTGAATTGGACGTTGCCGGACGATTTTCAGAATTTCCCCCCGCGCCGTTCCGCGGCCGGTCACAAGGGCATGTTCGGGCATTTGGGAATTATTGCGGGCAGTTTTGGCTTTCACGGCGCGGCGGTTTTGGCCGCGCGCGCCGCGCAACGCGCCCAGCCCGGCTTGATTACTCTTTTCACCCAGGAATCCGTCTATCATATGGTGGCGGCGCAATTGCAGGCGGTGATGGTGAATTTGTGGACGCCTGACTTTAGACTGCTCGATACGGTGAGTGCCGTTCTGGTGGGTCCCGGGCTGGCAGCGCCCGGTTTGGCTGATGTCATGTCCCCGACGATCACGCGGCGGATTTGGCGTGACTCGCTTTTGCCGGTGGTCGTGGACGCCAGCACCCTGGACTGGCTGCCCATGGGGGCTTCGGCCAGAAATGCCATCCGCATCATCACCCCTCATCCCGGCGAGGCGGCGCGGTTGCTGAACACGACCACACAGCAGGTCCAGTTGAACCGTCCGCAGGCGTTGCGCGAAATCTCGCGGCGGTTTGGCAATTGCTGGGTCGCGTTGAAAGGACACCAGACGCTCGTGGGCCGGAGCGAAGACGAAATTTTTGTGAATTCGTCCGGCAATCCGCATCTGGCGCAGGGCGGCAGTGGCGACGTGCTGGCGGGTTACCTCGCGGGTTTGTTCGCGCAGCGGCCGTTGCAAGCCGACGTCGGCAAATTGATTCGTTTTGCCGTCTGGCAGCACGGCGCGGCGGCGGACGCGCTGCAAGCGAGCCGCGCAAACTGGGTCGTGGAGGATTTGATTGGCGAACTCGGCAACGCGCGCTGAATTTTCTTTCGTGGCGCCCCGGCCTTTGTTAAAAATCCCCCGTGCGCAGAATCGTTTGGACAATTTTTGGTCTCTGGCTTTGCGGATTGTTTGTCGCCGTTGGCGCGGACACGTTTTCTTTGACCGACGGCACGTCGGTGACCGGCGACGTGATTTCGTATAACGACAACGGCGTCGTTTTCCGCCTGAACGTGGACAAATACTCCCCCCGCGTGCCGTGGACGAAATTTTCCCAGGACGCGCTGAAGCAACTGGAGAAAAATCCAAAGATCAGGCCGCTGGCCGAGCCGTTCATTGAAACCCCGCCGCCAGCACGGACGAAAAAAGGAGACATAAAAGTCCAGGAAGTGTCGCGCCTGGAATTGCCGCCGAAACAATCCCTGTTCGGCGCCCTGTTTTCGTCGTCCGTCGGGCTGGTCGTGCTGCTGCTGATTTACGCGGCGAACATTTTCGCGGGTTATGAGATTGCCGTGATGCGGTCGCGGCCGATTGCGCTGGTAATGGGCGTGGCGGTGGTGCTGCCGATTTTGGGACCGATTATTTTTCTCGCGATGCCCGTGCGCGTTGCAGCCCCCGAGCCGGTCGCAACGCCACCCGGAGCCGCGCCGCACACTTTTACCGTGCCGGACGCCGCCCAGCCCGTGGCGGCTGGAATTCACATCGTTGAGGCTTCATGGCAGGGGAAATCGTCGGCGGCGCCGGCCGCTGAGCCCGGCGCGCCGCAGATTTTTCAGCGCGGACAATTCACGTTTAACCGCCGTTTTTTTGAGACGAAGTTTTCCGGTTTCTTCAGCATGATCCGGCGCGAATCCGAAAAGAACCTGATGCTGACCGTGAAAACGGGGCGCGCGCTATTCGTTGTCGAGCGCATCACGCGCATCGCCACCAATGAAATGCATGTGGAGGTCGCCCAAGGTGCGGCAAAACAGGAAGTCATGGTGCTCTTCGCCGAAATCGTGGAAGTTCAACTCAAATCCAAGAGTGCGTGAAATACCGCAGCCTGCTTCTGTTCGGCGCACCCGGCTCGGGCAAGGGCACCCAGGGCAAAATCTTCGGAGCCATTCCGCATTTCTTTCATTGCGCGTGCGGCGACGTTTTCCGCAGCCTCCGGACCGACAGTGAACTGGGCAGGATTTTTGTCGCCTACTCCAGCCGGGGCGAACTGGTGCCGGATGAAACCACCGTCGCCCTCTGGCGCGAATCCATCGGCCAGACCATTGCCGCCGGACGGTTTCATCCCGATGAGGACACGCTGGTGCTCGACGGCATCCCACGCAACGTGGAGCAGGCCGGGATGTTGAGTGACTCGCTCGATGTGGCCGGCGTTTATTATCTGCGCTCGGTCAATCCGGAGAATCTCGTTGCCCGCATTCAGCACCGCGCCATCAAGGAAAACCGCCTCGACGATGCGAATCTCGACGTCATCCGCCAGCGGCTCAAGACTTACGAGAAGGAAACCAAGCCCGTCCTCAAGTTTTACGGCAAGCGCCTCGTGCATGAAATTAACGCGGACCAGACGCCGGCCAAGGTCCTCGCCGACATTTTGCGCATTGCCGTCAAACATTGATCGCGCGACTCCTTTCCCCGGGAGCGCCGGCTTGCCGGGGCATAACGGAGCGACGACTGGCGTCCCGCCGGCCAGTCCCTCAGCAAACACGCCGGTGAGACCCGTCCTCCGTAGCAGCACTGCAGAGGGTGGACACCGGCGCTCCCAGGAGTCAGCCTCGTAGAACCCGGGGCATGACCGGCATCCGCACCCAACTTGGCGGCTGGAAGCCGCCATCACCGGTACGCTGGAAGCGTGCCGCTACAGTTTTTCCTTTCGCCTGAGCACAATTTCCCTTTCGCTGTCCGCATGACGGCGTTGCGAATCATCTTCATGGGCACGGCGGAACTGTCCTGTGCCAGCCTCGCCGCGCTGGCAGCCGATGAAAAATTCCACGTCGCCGCCGTCGTCACGCAGCCCGACCGGCCCAAAGGCCGGGAGCTCAAACCGCAACCGTTACCCGTCAAATCGCTCGCGCTACGGCTTGGTCTGCCCGTGTTGCAACCCGAACGCGCCCGCGATGAACAATTCATTACTGAACTCCGCGCTTTACAGCCCGACCTCATCGTTGTGGTGGCCTATGGACAGATTTTGCCGCCGGCGATCCTGGATTTGCCGCGCCACGGCTGTTTGAACGTGCACACTTCGCTGCTGCCCAAATATCGCGGCGCGGCGCCGATTCAATGGGCCATTGCCAACGGCGACACCGAGACCGGCGTCACCATCATGAAAATGGACGCGGGTCTGGACACCGGCCCAATCGTTTCGCAACGCCGCACGCCCATTCGTCCCGAAGACGACTCGGCCACGCTGCACAACCGGCTCGCACAACTCGGCGCGGAACTGCTCGTCCAGACCATTCCGGATTATGTTGCCGGAAAAATCCAGCCGGTGCCGCAACCCGCCGAAGGCGCGAGCCACGCGGCAAAAATCAAAAAGGAAGACGGCCGGATTGATTGGAACCGGCCGGCGCGGACTATTTGGAACCGTCTGCGCGCCTTCACGCCCTGGCCCGGCGCGTTCACGTTTTTGCCAAAAGCGATGGAGGGCACTGCTTCGTCAGTGCCTTCATTTGCAAAAAGTCAGGGAAGCGACGAAGCGCTTCCCTCCAAGATGATCAAAATTTGGAAGGCGGAAGTGGTTGAAAAGTCCGGTGGAGGAGGGGAGATTTTATCGGCAGACAAAACCGGCATTGTCGTTGGCTGTGGCGAAAAGGCGTTGCGGATTCTGGAATTACAGCGCGAAGGCGGACGCCGGATGAGCGCGGCGGAATTTCTGGCTGGTCACGCGTTGAAAACGGATGAGATGTTCAAATAACATCGAACAACCAACGCCCAACATCGCCCATCCTCCTCCGTCACCGCGAGGCCTTTGGGTTTGCGCGCGATGCCGCCCAGCGCGGTGAAATCCACCTTGAGCATCATCGGATAAATCATCAGCCAGATGAGCACGGCGATGGCGACGTTGACGTGTGAGTCATGGCCAAATTCCAGTTTGCTCAAGGAAGCGGTGAATGCCGGCGCGAGTTTGCCGAGCAGAATGCCGCCGACCAGGCACAGGAAAACCCAGAGCGTCAGGTAACATTCAAAGAAAGCCAGCCTTCGCTTGGTAATTGGAGCAGCGGATTGGTTCATGCTTTTTCGTGTCCTTCGGGTTTCAGTTGACCGTCTTCCATCTGCACTGTCCGGTCGAAAACGTCCAGCGAGCGCTGGTCGTGGGTGACGACGAGGACAGCCGCGCCGCGTTCGTGCGCGACTTTGGCGAATAACTCCATCACCTGCCTTCCGCGATGGCTGTCGAGCGCGGCGGTGGGTTCGTCGGCCAAAATCAGGCTCGGCTCGTTGGCCAGCGCGCGGGCCACGGCGACGCGTTGCTGCTGGCCGCCGGAAAGGGCGTCGGGGAGGTTGTTGGCGCGGTCGGCAACGCCAAGGTAATCGAGCAGTTCCATCGCGCGCTTGTGCGCAGCGCGGGGTGAAGTGTCGTTGATCTCCAGCGCCACTTGCACATTCTCGATGGCGCTGAGGAACGGAATCAGGTTCGCCTTTTGGAAAACGAAGCCGAGATGACGGCGGCGGAATCCACGCAGGTCCACCTTGGCCTGGTCAGCGTCCATGACCAACTCACCGCCGATGTGAATGCGCCCCGACGTGGGCGGATTGATGAGACCAATGGCCGTGAGCAGCGTGGACTTGCCTGCGCCGCTCGGGCCAAGCAGCGCGATGACTTCGCCGCGCGCCACGCGTAGCGAGACGTCGCGCATGGCCACGACTTCGGTATTGCCGCTGCCATAGACCTTGGTGAGGTTCTCGGCCACGATGGCAGGCGTGCTGGAATCGTTCGGATTCATCACGACAAAACCTTGTTCGGTTCGACGCTCATCGCCTTCCAGATGCCGAGCAGGCTGGCCAGCACGGAAATCGCCAACACGATGCCACCGAGCATCAGCAAGTCGGGCGTCTCAATAACCACGAGGCGCGGGAAGCGCGGAAAGGCGAATTGCCCCAACCACCACGCGAGGCCGTAGCCGAGCGTGCCCATGAGCAACGCCTGCTGGAGAATCAATCCGATGATGACTCCGTTGCGCGCGCCGATGAGTTTCAGCAGGGCTATGTCGTGAATCTTGTCGAGCGTGAGCGTGTAGAGAATCAGCGCCATGATGATGGTGGAGATGATGATGAGCAACACCCGAAACAGACCGATCTGCCGACTCGACTTGTCCACCATGCCGGAGAGTAAGAGGTCTTTCTGCTGTTGCGTGGAATAGACCGTCACGTCGGGCCACGTCGCCAGTGTCGAAGTCACGCTGACCGGGTCCGCGCCGTCCCGTAGTGTCACCAACACGGCGCTGACTTGCGGCGGCGCGAGCGCGGGCAACTCGCTGGCCGGGCCGACGACTCGCTCGGACAAAAGCGGTGTCACCCGGCCAAGGTCCAGGTTTTCGAGGCGGGCAAAGCGCGCGGCGCGTTCGAGCCGCGTGGCTTCGCCCGGCACGTCGAATTGAATGGCCTCCGCGTCGCTCACCGTAAAAAAACACAAGCCGTCGCCACCCGTCCCCACCATGCCTTTCGTCAGACCGACTACTTCGTAAACGTCCTTGCCCAGCTTGAGTTTCTCGCCGAGCGGCAATCCGAGCGAGCGGTCGGCAATCATTTCGTAGTGTGCCTGACGCAACGGGTGCCCGGCAATCAACTGCACCCAATCGCCTTTGTCCTCGGGCCATGAGAGTCCTTGCACCACCATGCGCAACGGTTGGCCGCGATGCTCGCGTTGAATCGTATGCGAGACGAAGCGCCGCGCGCCGGCCACGCCCGGCACGGCGCGCACTCGGTCTTCGAGGTTGGCGGGAATGCGGGAGACTTCGGCGAACGGTCCGCGCGTGCTGCCTTGCACCACCCACAAGTCAGCGCCGACCTGATCCACGAGCAGCGTCGCTTCATAGATAAGGCCGCGATAGATTCCGCCCATGCCCATGACAATCATCAGCAGCAGGCCGATGCCCACGGTCGTGAGCGCGAACCGGCCCACGTTGTGGCGGATGTCACGGACGGCGAGGTTCATTTCGCGGTGATTCGTTGACCGTCAGTGAGCGGTTGCTTCTGGCCTTCGACTGGCCGGACGATTTGTTCGCCGGTGGAAAGCCCTTGCGTCACTTCGACGTTCTGCATTCCGCGCAAGCCCAGGGTGACGCCGCGCCAGCGAGCGCGGCCGTGGTCGTTGACGAACACGCCAGCTTTACCTTCGCGCCAGCGAATGAATTGCGAGGGCATCAGCAACACGCCGGATTTATGTCCGGTCTCAATGAACACCTCCGCGCGCTGGCCAATCGTCCAGTTCTCCGGCAATTCCTTCACTCGCACATCAACGACGAACTCCCGCGTTTCGCGGTCGGCTTCGCGGCCGAGTCGGGCGACTTCACCGGCGTAATTCTTCGCGGGTTCCGAGCGGAACACGACGCGCGCCGGCTGGTCTGCTTTCAAGCCCGTCATCGCCGTTTCGTCCACCCAGGCGGACACCCAGATTTCATTCGTGGCGACGAGTTGCAAGATGGACGCGCCCGGCACGACAATCCCGCCGGGGTCGCGGTCCCGGCGCGTGACCAATCCGTCGTAGGGACTGTGCATTTCGGTGAACGCGAGATGCTCTTTTTGGTAGAGCAAAGTCTTTTCGGCGGTGAACACCTGACTCTCGGCTTCCACGATTGCAGCCTGCGTGCTCTTGAGGTCAGCTTCGGCAACGTGCAGCGCTTCGGCGGCTTTGTCGAAGTCGGCTTGTGCGGCGATTTTGCTGGCGAGTAACTCGGTTGAACGGCGGTGGTCCAATTGTGTCTGCTGAAGCACTGCTTGGGCGCGAGCTTCGTCGGCACGCACGCGCTCGACCGTGGCGCGAGCGGCGGCGAGCGTGGCTTCCGCGATGGCAACTTGCTGTCTGGTTTCCGCGTCATCGAGGCGGGCGAGGAGTTGGCCGGACTTCACTGCGTCGCCCTGATCCACGAGCACTTCCGCCAACCGCTCCTGAATACGCGGGCTGATGGTGGTCTTGATACGTGCTTCCAGCGTGCCTGTGCCCATGACTTCGCCGCGCACTTCTCCCGTGGCAATGGTGTGGGCCGTTACCGGCATCGGACTGAATTTGACGCGATAGACGGCAAAGGCCGCGACCACGGCCACAATCAGCCACGGCAGGACTTTGCGGAGGAGAATACTTTTCATAGTTGGTTGGTTACGGTGCGGTGTAGATCAGCCAAATGCCGCCGAGGATGACGAGAACGCCGCAGATGCATTTTACGATGGTCACGCCTCTGGATTGCTCGTTCCAGTTCAGGAAGCGTTGCACGAGTTCCGTCGAAGTGCCTGCGGCGACAATCACCGAGCAATGTCCGACGCCGTAAGCCAGCAACAGCAGCGCGCCGTAAAGGAAGTTGGTTGCTGCCAGCTTGAACGTGACGCCCAGTATCGGCGCCATGTAGGCGAACGTGCAAGGACCGAGGGCAACGCCGAACACGAGTCCAAGGATGAACGCGGCCAGGTAGCCTTTGCGCTTCATGCCGACCTGCCCCGGCCCGGAGAAAGGCATGGGGATCACGCCGAGCAGATGCAAGCCCACGACGAAGAAGATGGCCGCGACGAAGTAATTTCCCCAGCGTCCCACGTCACCCATCATCCGGCCCGCCGCCGCTGTGATGGCGCCGATGGCTGCGATGGTGACGAGAATGCCCACGGCAAAGAGCGTTGAAGTCCAGAATGCCCGCCGCGTGGTCACCTGGCCTTGCTCGCTGATGAATCCGACGATGAGCGGGATGCTCGCCAGATGGCAGGGGCTGAGAATGATGCTCAGGATGCCCCACACGAACGCCGCGGTCAGCGCAATCAGCGGCGCGCCTTCGACGGCGTGGCTCAGATTGGTGAAGAGTTGTTCCATGGTGTGTGAAACGTGATGCGTGATGGTGAACGTGGATGCGTGATTATGGAGACGGGACGTTGCCGTTGTCAGCCTCTGGCCCTTTCTGGCCGCTCAGAAACTTATTCACTTCGGTTTCGATATAGCTGTTGAACTTCACCGGGTCATGGACCAGTTGCCAGGTGTCGCCGAGCAGCGTCCACTTTTCATCCTTGCAGTCTTTCTGCCGGACCAGCACCAGCGAAGGACACGGCAGTTTATAGTCTTGCTGGAAGTGCGCGTTCTCCGGTTGATCGTAGTTCAGCGGCAAAAATACCAGCCGTTGCGCGTCCAGTTCCGGCTTGAACTGCCGCTCGATCACCGCCTTGGCCTGCTGCTCGATCTTCAGGCAGGTCTCGCAACGGACAGTGCCATGAAAATAATAGGCGATGACTAGCTGGCTCGGCGCGTTGGTCGTTGTTTCGTTCGTCAAGAAGGACATCGGCATCCTGTCCGGCGTGAGCATGAACGGACAACAAGCCCCACGATTCCGGCTTGTGCTGTCGGTCTGCGCTCCGCGCCTCGCCGATGATAACGCCACCAAGGCGATCAGCAGGGTGCCGGCCAGAATGATTTGGGTTCGTGGTTTCATGCGCGTGACCGAGATCACTCGCCATTATTCGATTTGCCCGCCAAGTCCACGCCCAGCTCCTTCCACTTGGCGAGGATGTCTTCCTTGCCGAAGAAGCCGACGTGGCGGAAGAGTTCCTTGCCACTGGCGTCGAAGAAGATTTGCGTGGGAATCATCTCAATGCCGTATTGTTTCCCGGCATCGGGATTTTTCCACACGTCAATGAACTCGACGTTCATCCGCCCGGCATATTCCTTTTTCAATTCCTCCAGGATGGGCGCCATCATTTTGCACGGAATGCATTTGCCGGCGCCGAGGTCCAGCAGGCGCGGCAATTTCGCGGCGGCAACAGCGGGTGTGGACTTGGCGTCAGTCCCTTCAGCCGGTGTGCTCGCATTGGCTGTGGGTGGAGCGCCGTTGTTTGATTCAACAGGCACCCGGCCCTTTTTGAGAGCAACGGCTGCGATCACAGTCACGGCGAGCGCGGCGACGATGAGTATCTTGATGGGGGTCTTCATGGTTTGGGCAGTTTCACGTTTCACGCATCACGTCTTCACGCCAGCATGGTTTTGATTTCATCCACCGACGGCACTTTGCCGCTGACCTTCACCTGGCCGTCCACCACCAGGGCGGGCGTCATCATCACGCCGAACGACATGATGCGGTTGAGGTCGGTGACTTTTTCGAGTTCGTATTGCAAGCCGAGCGATTGCGCGGCTTTTTCCGTGGCCATCGTCAGTGCGTTGCACTTGGTGCAGCCGGTTCCCAGGATTTGGAGTTTCATAGTGTATTTCTTTGTAAATTGATTGGGAAATCGCAGATGCGCCTTTCACATGATGAGGTTGAACAGGTAGCCGACGATCAGGATGCCGAACGCCACCACGCCAAAAAACGTTGCGATGAGCCGGGGCTTGAGCACTTTGCGGAGGATGATGGCTTCGGGTAGCGACAGCGCAATGACCGACATCATGAACGCCAGCACCGTGCCGAGCGCCGCTCCTTTGCCGAGCAAGGACTGCACAATGGGGATAATGCCCGCCGCATTCGAATACATCGGCACGCCGAGGAGCACCGCCAGCGGCACCGACCACCACGCGCTTTTGCCCATGATCGAAGCCATGAAGTTTTCCGGGACGTAACCGTGGATGCCCGCGCCCACACCGATGCCGATCAACACGTAAAGCCAGACCCGCCCCACGATGTCCTTCACCGCATCCAAGCCGGAGTGAATTCGCGCCGGCCAGTCCAGTTCCTCTTCCGATCCGGTTTCGCCGGTCTTCGTCTGGTAAACCCAGTTCTCGACATGCTTTTCCATCCGCAGCCGCCCGATCACCCAGCCGGAAACGATGGCGATGACCAGTCCGGTGATGAGATATAATCCCGCCACTTTCCAGCCGAACAAGCCGAAGAGCAGCACCAGCGCGACCTCGTTCACCATCGGCGCGGATACGAGGAACGAGAATGTTGCTCCCAATGGTACGCCGGTGGTCACGAAACCAATGAACAGCGGCACTGCCGAGCAGGAACAGAACGGCGTGACAATGCCCAGCAGCGCAGCCAGCACATTGCCTGTGAACTCGCGCTTCCCCGACAAAATCCGCCGTGTCCGTTCCGGTGTGAAAAACGACCGCACGATACCGACACCGAACACGATTAGCATGAGCAACATCAGCACCTTCGGCGATTCAAAAATAAAAAACTCCACCGTTGCGCCCAAATGCGAACCGCGCGTCAAGGACAGCAGCGAATATGTGAACCAGACTGCGAACGGAGCGAGGCTGTGATAGATCAGCCACCAAAGCAACAGGCCCGCGATGCCCCATGGCAGATAGGCACGCCAGATCGTCGTGCGCGGAGCGGCGGCCATCGGACAAACAGGATTGCCCCGCTCCAACGATTCCTGCGCCGGGCCGGTTGTTCTGATGTGATCGCAATGGCGTAAAGTCATACCGTCACTTCCTGCCGCGGCCTGCTTGAACCGCTTCCACGCATTTGAAGAAATTCAGCACACAGGGCACGCGCAGCCGGTAAAACACCTGCGCGCCGCGTTTCTCGTCCTCCAGGATGCCGACGTTCCTGAGCACGCTCAGATGACGCGATACAGTGGGCATCTCCACGCCGATCAGGTCGGTGAGTTCGCACACGCAGCGTTCGCCGCGCGACAATTCGTCCACGATAAACAGGCGGGTGGGATGCGCCAGGGCCTTGATGATTCGGGCCTGCGCTTTGTATTCGGCTTGAGCGACAGCAGTCATATTCAATACTTGCACTATTAGCTAAATGGCTAAGTGAGGCTCCCCGGATTTTGCCCAAGTCTTCGCGTAAATTGTTCTTCCCCGAATCGCGGTGATGAACGGCTGCCGGATTAAGCCCGAAAATTTCACAGGCGAAAAGAAAGACCCAACATCCTGCGCAACCCGGCCAGGTCAGGTCGGGGCGCCCACTGCGCGTTGATACCACGAACGCGACTGATTGCAGACGTTGCACACCGACAGCATTACGGGCACTTCCACCAGCACGCCGACCACACACGCCAACGCCGCGCCCGAGCTTGGACCGAAGAGTGTGATGGCTACTGCTACCGCCAACTCGAAGAAGTTGCTTGCGCCGATGAGCGCGCCGGGCGACGCGACGTTGTGCGGCACTTTGAATTTGCGCATCAGGAGGTAGGTGAGACTGGAGTTGAAATAGACCTGGATGAGAATCGGCACCGCAATCAGCACCACCGCAAACCAGCGCGTGGTCAGGTTCTCCGCTTGGAACGCAAAGATCAACACCAGCGTCAGCAGCAACGCGAAGATCGTCACCGGCTGAAATTTCGGCAGGAAACTCTTCTCAAACCAATCTTTGCCGTGCGACTTTAGCAGCAGGGCGCGTGTGAGCCAGCCTGCCGCGAGCGGAATCACAATGAACACCACGACCGACGTGATGAGCACCTTGGACGGCACGACCACGTTGGCCACGCCGCAGAGGAACATCACGATGGGCGCGAAAGCGACGAGCATGATGAGGTCGTTCACCGCCACCTGCACCAGCGTGTAGGCCGGGTCGCCGTCGGTCAGGTAGCTCCACACGAAAACCATCGCGGTGCAGGGCGCAGCGGCGAGGATGATGAGGCCGGCGGTGTAATTTCTGGCCATCTCCGGTTCAATCCAGGCGGCAAAGACGTGTTGTAGGAAAACCCAGGCAAGGAACGCCATGCTGAAGGGCTTCACCAGCCAGTTCACAAACAGGGTGATGAGCAACCCCTTGGGCTTCTTCGCAATGCCGCCCAGCGACCCGAAGTCAATCTTCAGCATCATCGGGAAGATCATCAGCCAGATGAGCACCGCGATGGGCACGTTAACCTGCGAGCCCTGGCCGAACTCAAGTTTACTGAGGCCCGAGACCGCGCCGGGCAGCAGTTTGCCCAGCGCCACCCCAACCACCATGCAAATTAAAACCCAGAGAGAAAGGTAGCGCTCGAAGAAGTTCAACCGCTTGGGTTGGACGGCGGCGGGCGTGGTTGAAGAGGTCAAGGGCTGTTTCATAACCGGTCTGGAATGAGGTTTCAGTTCAGCCACAGCAACCGCCGGGGCCGCAACCGCACGCCGAACCGGAATTGCTGGCCGGCTTGGAACTCAACATGCCGAACCCGCCCAGCACGACGCGGCGGATCGGTTCGCCGGTTTCGGGATGTTTGGTGAGCGGTTTGGCGTTCATGTTCTGTTTGATTTCAAAATAGCGCGGTTTTTCGCCGGGCTTCGACGGGATGTTTTCGTAAACGTAGGTGGTCATACCAATTCCTTGTCAGTTGAGATTTGTGGTTTGAAAAAGCTGGCGCAACTTCTCCGGCCCAACCGGTTCCTCGGCGACCCAGGGTACGATGGCGGTTCGCTTGGAGAATTTGCCGCTGACTTCCCGAATGTAGGGCAGCTCGTCCGCGCCGCGCGCCACGAGCAACGGGTCGCGCGAGCCGCTCTCGGCGAAGCTTTGGTTGATCACCCACGCGAACGGCTCGATCTGGGCGCGGCGCAAGTCGTCCTGCAACATGGCGGCCTCGTGAACCGGCGTGGCTTCGGGCAGCGTGACGACGAGAACGCGGGTGAAGCTGGCGTCACGCAGCCGGGGCAGGAGGTTCAGCACTTCCTCCGGCATGTCGCTGGCGCGCTTGGCGATTTCGCGGTGATACGCCTCCGTCGCATCCAGCAGCAACAGCGTGTGCCCGGTGGGCGCCGTGTCGAGCACCACGAAGGCGTCCTGGCCCTGAGCCACGGTGCGAGCGAAGGCGCGGAATACCGCGATTTCCTCGGTGCAGGGCGAGCGCAGGTCTTCTTCGAGCAAGGCGCGTCCACTGGCGTCGAGGCTCTTGCCGGTGGTGCTCATCACCTGCTCAACGTAAGCCCGTGTCTCGGCTTGCGGGTCAATCCGGCTGACGTGCAAACCATCAATGTGTCCCGCCGCTGCGGCAACGTGCGCCGCCGGGTCGGTGGTGCTGAGATGCACTTTGAAGCCGCGTCGCGCCAGTTCGGTCGCGATGGCGGCGGCGACGGTCGTTTTCCCCACGCCGCCTTTGCCCATCGTCATGATGACGCCCCGGCCGGCTTGGGCAAAGTCATCCACCAACCTGGCCAGCGATTCCAGCGGAGGGAGAGACGGTGCTGGGGCAGCTTGGGCAGATGCCGGAAGCAGCCCGTTGCCGTCCTGCACCAGCGCCCGCAGCGCCGGGAGGCCAATCAGATTGTGCGCGCGCAGCGGCACTTTGGTGACGGGCAGGCGCGCGAGGAAGGTTGCGCCCGCCGTCAACGCTTTCGATCCCCTACTTTCCAGGGCCAGGGCAACCGGATCGGAGTCGGCCGCCTTGAAAAGCCCGTTCAAGATGAGCCGTTGGTTGCGCACACCGATGGCGGCGAGTTCGCCGCTGGTGCGTTCGGCTTCGGCGAGTGCGGCCTTCTGCGCGCGGCTCACCAGCACAAGAGTCGTTCGCTGGCCATCCGCCAGGGCCGCGACGGCGTTCTCGTAAATCACTCGCTGCTTCTGCAACCCCGCCAGCGGTCCCAGACAGGAGTTGCCGGTGGTGTTCGTGTCCAGAAAGCCGGTCCAGGCCGTGGGCAGCGTCATGAGTCGTAGCGTGTGCCCGGTCGGCGCGGTGTCGAAGATGACGTGGTCGAATTCGGCAGTGGCTTCGGGTTGGCCGAGCAACCGGGAAAATTCATCGAACGCGGCAATCTCCATCGTGCAAGCGCCGGAGAGCTGTTCCTCCATGCCTCGCACGACGGCTTCCGGCAGTTTGCCGCGATATGGCCCCACGAGCTTCTCGCGGTAGGCGCGGGCGGCGGCTTCCGGGTCAATGTTCAACGCCAAAAGATTCGGCACGCCGGGAATCTGCGTGGGCGTCGAGGCCAACTGCTGGCCCAGAACCTCATCGAGATTGGACGCCGGGTCGGTGCTCACGAGCAATACGCGCCGGCCCCGGTCGGCCAGGGCGATGGCGGAAGCGCAGGCCAGAGATGTTTTTCCCACGCCGCCCTTGCCGGTGAAGAAGAGGAAGCGGGAAGGAGCGTCCAGAAAGGCGCTGAAGGAATCAGCGGGTTTTGGCAGAGATTTCGTGTTCATCGTCACCTCAAGCTTCGCAGTCTTTTCTTCTTTGCGGTGAGTTCATTGTTCGTTGTTTCTCATGTTTTATGTTTGTTTTCTCTTTAATCACCGCAACTCGTTGCGGTATGGCGGATACTGGGCGTCACCGCTGGCACCGCTTGGTTTGTCCGTGCTCGCTTGGTCGCCGCAACACGGATCGGAAGCCGCGGCCGGATTGCTGAGACCGGCTCCCGTCAGTTTGTCTGCGAGCCTGAGGATGGCCTGATGCGGAGAGTCCTTTACGCTGGCGGCCATTTTCACCGCGCGGGCCATGTCCGTCTTGGAAACGCCAAGACGCTGCGCTTCGCGGTAGTGATACTTGAGACAAGGCTCACAGTTGACGGTGATGGCGGCGCCGATGGCGACCAACTCCGCGACCGCAGGGCTGAAGAGGCTGCTTTCACCGCTCTTCACGCCGAGCGCCTCAATCAATTGATCGCGCTCCGGATAATGCCCGCTCGCCAGCACCCGGCCATCCACCAGAAGGAAGGGCAACGCAGCTTCACCTTTCTCGGTGAGGGCTTGCTTGACCTTCTCGTTTTCAACGAAGGCCGCCGGACTTTGCGAAAGGTTGAAGCGCCGCACCTCCGCGCCTTGTTCCTGCAACCATTTCACGTCGGCGGCAAACCGCACCAGCACGGGATCCACTTGCGGCCCGCACACGCCGGTGGAACAGCACATGGCGGGGTCAAATACTTCGAGTCGTTTCATGGTTCAATTGTTTGTCAGCAGGCTATTGGCTTGGATTAGGGGTCACCGCCGGCACGACGGACGGGCCGGAAGTCGCCGGCTGAGTGACCGGCACTGCTTGCTGCACGTTGGCCAAGGCGGTGACGTTGATGACCGGCATGTTCGTCGAGGAGGTCTTCAAAGTGATTTGCCCCTGCACATTCCCCGCCGGCAGCGGTGGCACGGTCTTGACGAGCAACTGAAACTCTTTGCCCGGCTGGTTCGTTCTCAATTCGGCGGCAAATGCAGGATTGCTGCTTTCCGGCGCGGACAACGTGAGCGGGGACTCCTCGTTGTTCACGATGCGCACCGTCGTCGCGTTCGACGGTGCGTCAGTGGTGACGTTCAGCATCGCAAATTGCGGCGTCACGTCGATGGGCTTCCAGATGTTGCCCTTGATTTGCAGCCCCACCGTAGGCTGATTGGTGTCATTGCAAGTCACAGTGATCGATTTGGCGACCTGGCCGCTGAAGTTGCCGCTGTTGAATTGAATGGGGATGCTGCCGCTCATGCCCGGCTCAACTTGCCGGGTCCACTCGCCCGCAGTCGTGCAGCCGCAGGAGGTCTGCACGGCGGTGACTTCCAGCATACGGTCGCCGACGTTGGTGAACACATACGTGTATTTGACGACCTCGCCGCCCTTGATCTGGCCGAAGTCATACACGGGCGTGGCGAAGAGAATCTTCGGCCCGGAGATACCGACGGCAGAAGTTCCACCAGCCATCGCGGAAAGCAATGACGGCGCGGGCGCTGAAGTGATCGAGTTTGCAGTGCTGCCAGCGGCGATTTCTCCCTTGCGCTCGCCGCTGCCGCTCACCGCATACACCACCGCAGCTACCACCACAACCGCCACACCGATCCAAAGCGCCCGTCGCTTTGTTCCGCCTTGGGAATTCTGTGCCGGGACCGCACTGTGCCCCAGCGATGGCACGTGGTTCCTGTCCTTTTGCTGCCGGTGTCTCCTGTTTGATTTTTTGCTCATGAGTCTTGCCTCGCAGTGGCGCGGTATCCGATAGCGACCCGGTCAGGGCGATGCCAGGTTCGGAGCTAGGGGCTGCGCGTGCCCGTTGGGTTGAATCGCACCATTAACCAACCGCAGTGCCCGCTTCGCGCGTTTAGCCAGACGCAGGTCGTGCGTGACCATGACAATGGTGCGGCCCTCGCCGTTCAGTTCGCCGAGGAAGTCCATGATGCCCTCAGCCGTTTCGGGGTCGAGGTTGCCGGTTGGCTCGTCGGCCAGGATGAGCACGGGGTCATTGGCCAGCATCCGCGCCAGGGCCACGCGCTGCTGCTGGCCCACACTCAATTCGCGCGGCTTGTGGTCAAGCCGGTCGGACAACCCGAGCCGGCCCAGCAACGCTTCCGCCCGGCGTTTCTGCTCGTCTTCGCCGAGTCCGGCGAGCACCAGCGGCACCTGCACGTTCTCCAGCGCCGTCAGATATGGCACCAGGTTGAACGTCTGGAAGACAAAGCCGATTTTCTTCTTCCTCAGTGCCGAGCGTTCGTCCGAGGTCAGGTCGTAAAGCGAATCGTTTTCAATGCGCACTTTGCCTTCCGTGGGCGAAAGCATCCCGCCCAGCAGATGCAGAAAGGTGCTCTTGCCGCTCCCGCTGGGACCGATGATGGCCACGAAGTCACCTTTGGCAATTTCGAGCGTAACATTGGCCAGGGCGGCAACGGGTTTGCCGCGATGCTGGAAATGTTTGCTGACGGACTGGAGCGCAATCATGGTCAAATCTCCTGCAACGCGGCGCTGGGATCGAGACGCGCGGCCCGGCGCGCGGGCAGGTAGGTTGCCGCCATGCACACCAACACCGCCACGCCCACCGCCCAAAACAGCGGCGTCAGCATCGGAAATACCGGCACGCCCGCCACGCGCGGCCCCAGAATTACCGCCATCGCGGTGCCAAGCAAATAGCCGCCCACGCCGCCCGCCAGGCCCAGCCAGACCGCCTTGAGCAGAAACATTCGGAGCACCACAGCCGAACCGGCGCCCAGCGCCATCAGGGTGCCGATTTCGCGGCGGCGCTCAAAGACGTTCGCAAACATGTAATTGGCGATGCTGGCCCCGCCCACCAGCACGATGACGGTCAGGAACAACAGCGACAGCCGGCCCATCATGCGGTTGGTCTTGATTTGCGTGTCCACGATCTGGGTGATCGTCGCCACTTTGGCGTCGGGGAGCAGTTGGTTGATTTTCTGCACGAGGCCCTTCGAGATTTGGTTGCAGCAGCCGACAATTTCGATGGCGTTGAGCACCGCGCCTTTGCCGGCGAGTTGCTGCACGGTGTGCAGGTGGGCAAACGCGCGGGAGTCATCCACCGTGCCGGTCTGCGGCAGGATGGCCGTGACGGTAAAGGTCCGCCCCAGCAACGGCACGGTTGAACCTTCCGTCAGCTTCAACGCGGCCGCCATGTCCGCACCGAGCATGACTTCGTTGGTGCCCAGGGATTGAATGACGCGCTTGCGAACCAGCGTTTCCTTCGCCGGTGCCGCCGCGCCGGGCACGTCCACCGCCACACCGCAGCCTTCTGGCCGGGAGAAAATGCCCACGCCCTGCCACGCGGCTTTGGCCTGGAACTCGTTCTTCGGCAAAATCCCCGTGAGGATGAACCGCTGCCCATCAGCCTCGATGGGAACGGAGAACTTGGGCGAGAGGTTGTCCAGCCCTTGCAGGTCTGAAGTCGTGAGGCGCGTCACGTATTCTTCAGGGAATTCGTCGTTCTGCATGTCCGCGCCGTAGTAATCCTGGAGCGAAGCCGACTTGGGCAAAATGAGAATGTTCGCCCCAAGTGCGTCGAGTTGGTAGGCCACTGCCTTCTCCGAATAGAAGGTGATGTTCTTCATCGCCACGATGACGCTCACCCCCAGCAGAATGGCCAGGAAGCTGGTCGCCAGTTGGTTCTTGCGCTCGAAAATCTCGCGCCAAACAAGGGTCTGGATTTTCATGGGACGGACGAACGGCTAATTATTTCTTGGGCGCAGGGCAACAACCCGAACCGGCTCCCGGTGCGCAACTCGACATCGCTTTCTGTAGCGAGGCCATCAGGTTGTCCTTGCTGGTCGGACCACTGACTTTGGCAACCATGACGCCGGGCGGTGCCAGGAAGGCGGTGGTGGCTTCCTTCGCCTGAGGGTCGGCTTGCAGTTGCGCCAGCAGCTTGGCCTCCTTCGCGTCACTGGGGTCCACTTTCACAATGTCCGTCAACTCGCCGAACTTCGGATCAGCCTTGAACTCATTGACGCCTTTCATGGCTTCCTCGTTGGCCTGGGTGCGGCCGTTTTGCAGACACACCATCACGAGTCGGCGGTCCTGGAGAGCCTTCAGGCATTGTTGCAGGCCGGCGCTAGCTACGGCGTCACGGAGTCGTTCTTCCGTCAGGTCCGCCGCCCCGAGACCGCCGGTGACCGCGCCGTTGGGCGCGAAGGCAAGAGCAAAAGGCATGGACGCGCGGTCCACGCCAAATTTGGCCACGAGTTCCTTCTCCGCCGGTGCCGTGCGATCCACTGCCACCGCCTGCGCCGCAGGCGTGATCTTCTTCACGGCTTCATCGAAGGTCTTGCGGGCGGCTCGGGTGGCGTCGTCGTCTTTCTCGTAGAAAAAGACGAACAGGTATTGATTGGCCTCTGCCGCGCGGCTCATGGCCGCTGCGACCTTGCCACCGGCTGGCGCGACTTGTGGGGCCGGACTTGACGGCGGACTTTGATTGTTTTCCGCGGCTACGCCGGAGAACCCGAGCGCGACGGCGATAATGCTGATGACTGCTGCTGTTTTCATTGGTTTGTATTAGTTTGTTGTTGTGACTTGTTTTCTGCGTTTCGACTGCCTAGCCACAACACCCGCCGCGTCGCGACGAAGTGTTGCTGGCAAAATTTAATGGGGTTTTCCGTGCCGTGATTTCCAAGCTGGTGACGTAATCGCTCGGCTTCGCCCCCGCGGGCAGATGGGCGATGATTTTTTGGTAGAGCGGGTCCTGCCAGTCCACCATGCCGTCAATGTAGTCGGACTTGGCCTTGAGCAAGATGTCCACCAGGCGGGCTTCCTTTGCAATGCGCTCGGTTTCCGACACGAGCACCGCGCCGGCGACACAGCCGACCAGTGCCTCGACCATTTCGGCAATTGCGGGGGGCAGGGGCTTCAACAGCGCGAGGTCGGACACAGCCACGCGTCCACCAGGTTTGAGCACGCGCGCCATTTCACGCCAGACCTGCGGCTTGTCGGGCGAGAGGTTGATGACGCAGTTCGAGATCACGACATCGACGCTGGCGTCGGTCACGGGCAGATGCTCGATTTCGCCAAGACGAAACTCGACGTTGTCCAGACCGGTCTGCTCGCGGTAGCTGGCGGTATTGCGTCGAGCCTTGCCGAGCATCTCCGCCGTCATGTCCACGCCGATGGCGCGCCCGGTCGCTCCCACTTTGCGCCCGGCGATGAACACATCGAATCCGCCGCCGCTGCCGAGGTCGAGGACGACTTCGCCGGGTTGAAGCGCGGCCAGCGCATTCGGATTGCCGCAGGAAAGGCCCATGTTGGCGCCTTCGGGCAGCGCGGCCAGTTCTTCCGGGGAATAACCGATGTGCTTGGCGAGGTGCTCCGAGGCCACCGGGTTGGAGCCGCAGGAACTTGGGGTGGAACCGCAGCACGACCCGCCGCTTCTGGCAATTTGCCCATAGCCGGCCCGCACTGCCTTCCGAACATCTTCTGCCGTTTTCGACGATAACGAACTATTCATACCATTTGTGCTTTCAAAAAACTGCACCGTTCTTTCCACCCGCTGTGCGGGCGTCTCTCTCAAATCGCCCGGTCGCGGACGGCCTTTGCCTTCAGCACTGCGCCAACACCCGGTGCAAAGCCAGCTTGGCCATGCTCAGGTCGTAACACGTCCGGTAGTCCGCGCAACCCGCGCACTCATCCCAGCCCTCCAGCTTCACCTCTTGCTCCCGCCTCTGCCTTCCCGCCCCTATGTTCTCCACAAAAACCCGGAACGCCTTCCCGTCCGTTGGCTTGTTGTATTGCAGGTGCTCAAAATCAGGAATCATGTTCCCGTAGCACTCTCGATGTTGCTTCGCACTCATACTCTCGTTGTTCCTTTCTTACGACTGCGTTGCCAGCACCCCCGGCAACGTCTCCACAAACGCTCGGATCTGGTCCCGCACTCGCCGATAAACCGCCAGCTTCTCCTCGCCATCGGGCATGTCCTTTGTCAGCTTCGGCGGGTCTTCGAAGCTGACATGAACCCTCTTCGCCTTCCCGGGAAAAATCGGGCAATGCTCGTTGGCATGACCGCAGACGGTGACAACATAGTCGAAGTGGACTGGCCCGATGTCTTCGAGCGTCTTCGAGTAATGCCTGGCGAGGTCCACGCCCGCTTCCGCCATGACTTTGACGGCGTGCGGGTTCAGGCCGTGCTTTTCGATGCCCGCAGAATACGGCTCGATGACATCGCCTTTGAGATGGCGCGCCCAGCCCTCGGCCATCTGGCTGCGACAGGAATTACCAGTGCAAAGGAACAGCACTTTCATCTTCGGAGTTGGCGCTGGCATATCGTCTTGGGGTCGAGTTTCAAAATCTGTTTCAACTTCTTACGGTCCTGCCCGACCTCCGGCGTGTCTGCGACCGACTTCTGCACCCAGACAATCGCTTTGCGGACGACGACCGGGGCTTTCCTGCCGGGCAGCCGGTAATAAACCCAGCGTTCCGCCTTGCGCGACAAAATCAAACCCGCTTGGTGGAGGATGGAGAGGTGCTTGGACATGGTGGACGGGGCGAAGCCGAACAGTTCCGTGATCTGGCAGACGCACAGTTCCCGGCGTCGGAGCGCCAGGAGAATCCGCACGCGGCTGGGGTCGGACAGCGCCTTGGTGACGGCCATGAATTCGCGCATAAATTGTTATTTCGTCAAATGACGAAATGAGTATCGCGCCAGCAACGCTCCTGCGCAAGTGAAATTTTTGGAAGCAATGTCCGCCAAAAAAACCGGATTTTGCCTTGTGACGCCCCAGGCAATCACGGAAAGCGCGTCCAAACGGGCGCAACTTGACACCACCACCAACTCCCTCTCCCGCCTGAGCGGGGAGAGGGCCGAGGAGAGGGGATTTGAATTTAGAAACCATTGACCTCCTCACCCCACCCCTCTCCTCCCTTGGGGGAGGAGAGGGAGAAAAATGGTGGTAGTGTCAAGTTGCGCCGCAGCAGCCCGTCCAAACTAATCTAATGTCCCAGGAAAAGTCTTGCTTTGATGGCCGTGGTGTGCAAAATTTTGCCTATGAACACGATTACGGTGCCAATTGGGGCGGGACGGACCGATCTCTGCAAGCTTCTGGAAAAGGTGGAAGCGGGCGCGCGGGTGGTTTTAACCAGTCACGGACACCCCAAAGCGGTCATTACCGCGTATAAGTCGGCGGGAGCGCCGTGGCGGGTGGAAACCCCCGACGATCCCAAACGGTATGGTGACTTGCAATCGCCGGTGATGGAGGATTGGAAATGAGAATCCTCGCTGACACAAACCTGTTCATCAAGTTTTGCCGGCGTTTGCCCTTGCCGGCGCAGGTGGAACGGGTATTGGCGGATGAAAAAGCAGAGCGGTGTTTGTCGCCGGTGTCGGTGATTGAACTTTTCCGGCTTTGGCGGAGGGGGGGCATTCCCGACAACCCCGATTCATGGCTCGATCTGGCATTGCCATCATGGACGGTGTTGCCAGTGACGGTTGCCATTGCCCGGCTTTCCGTGTTGTGGCCATGGGAACACAAGGACCCGGCGGACAGAATTCTTGCAGCAACGGCGGAATGTGAACGCATCGAATTCTGGCACACTGATACCGTGCTTAAAAAGTTGACCGGATTTCCCCACCGCTTCTTTTCCAATCCGTCAGAACACCCGTCCGGCAAGCCTGCCGCCTGACCGGCGGCTGTAACTCACAAACTTAAAGATTTACTAAAGGATACAAACCCAACACTCCGTTGGGCTGCCGCTAGGGCGTTAGTGCAAGCGACCAGTTACCAAAACGTGTCCGAGCTTCTGGACGCGTGCGGTGATACCAATAACGACATTCGCCAAACAGCTGCAGTAAAATTATTAAAAATTTGTAAGACTGACGACCTAACGTCTGTTGCACAAAGGGCTGCCCGATATTCAGCCGCAGGCACTGGACGAGAAGCAAGGTACGTTCTTACACAACTCGATCGTAAGTTTTACGCCCCGTTCGAAGACGACGAGAACGAAGATAAGCTAAATGGCATCGTCGCCATGGAACTATCATCAATAAGCGAGTGAACAGGTCAACTCTGTACTCTTGGCCGGTTTGGGGTTTCCGATCGTTGTGCAAAATTGAAGCGTGTGAGTTGTCTCAAGTGCGGCAAACGGAAGCTCACATTTATCATTCGCACTTCGCACTTTCCCCGGCTGACCCGCCCCGTCGGTCGGTTGCTACTCCGTATGTGTCTGACGGAGCACAAGCTTCAAACCCGCACGCGTTTCGTTACGCGCCGGTCGGGGGAGCGGCCTGGCTTTTTACCCCGGTGTGCCGGATGTCCTGCGCTTCGCAGAAATAAACGACGTCCTCGGCCACGTTCGTCGCATGGTCGGCAATGCGTTCGAGGCTTTTGGACACGACCATCAAATGGAGGCAGCGGCCAATGGTGTCCGGGTTTTCGACCATGTGTTGCGCAAGGGCGCTGTGGATTTGTTTGTTGAGCGCGTCCACTTCCTTGTCGCGCGGAATCAAGGCGCGGGCGGCGGCGGGATCGCGGTTCACGAACGCGTCGAGCGCGGCCTTGAGCATGTCGAGCGCGAGCCGGGCCATGCGCGGCAGGTCGAGGACGATTTTCACCGGTGGTTCCTGCGAGAGGTCACGCGCGCGCTTGGCGATTTTGGTGGCTTCGTCACCCACGCGTTCGAGGTTCTGGGAAATTTTCATCGCCACGGTCACGAGGCGCAGATGGGTGGCGAGCGGCGCCTTGGTGAGCAGTTGAATGACCAGATCATCAATCTCGACTTCAAACTGGTCAATGATGCGGTCGTCTTCCTTCACGCGCAGCGCGAGGTCGCGGTCGCGTTGGGTGAGCGCCTGGAGCGCCTGGTTCACCGCCGTTTCGGCGTGGCTGGCCATCGTCAGCAGCTTTTGTTTCAAAACATCCAGCTCGATGTCGAAATGATGTTCCATAGGGTGATAATAGTTTAACCGAACCGGCCGGTCACATAATCTTCCGTTTGTTTCTTCGTTGGACTGGTGAAAATTTTCGTGGTGGCGTCGAATTCCACCAGTTCGCCCAGGTAAAAGAACGCGGTGAAATCCGACATGCGCGCGGCCTGCTGCATGTTGTGGGTCACAATCACAATCGTGTAGTCCTTTTTCAATTCCAGGATCAAATCCTCGATCTTCGACGTGGCCAGCGGGTCGAGCGCCGAGGCCGGTTCGTCCATGAGCAGCACCTCCGGTTGCACGGCCAGGGCGCGAGCGATGCACAGGCGCTGCTGCTGGCCGCCTGAAAGGCTGATGGCCGGGGCGTTCAGGCGGTCTTTGACCTCGTCCCAAAGCGCGGCCATGCGCAGCGATTGTTCCATGCGTTCGGCGAGCAACGCGCGGTTGCCAAGGCCGTTCAATCGCAGGCCGACCGTGACGTTGTCGGTGATGGACATCGTCGGGAACGGATTCGATTTTTGGAACACCATGCCGACGCGGCGGCGGACGACGACCGGCTCGACGTTGCGCGCGTAAATGTCCTCCCCGAACAGGCGGATGTCACCCACCATCCGGGCTTCGGGGACCAGTTCATGCATCCGGTTCAACGAACGTAAAAAAGTGGATTTGCCGCAGCCGCTGGGCCCGATGATGGCGGTGACGGCCTTGGCGGCGATGTCGAGCGAGACATTCTTGAGCACCTGATTTTCGCCGAAGAAGACCGAGAGATTGCGCACGGTCAAGGCTGTGGCGTTCGCGGCGATTGGCAACGTCGGTGCGGTCATGGAATTGGTTGCGGTGGCGGCCATGGGAAAATCAAACGTTGCGTTGGAGCCGGTCGCGCGTGAGCACACGCACACCGGCGTTGATGAACAAAACGAGCAGGAGCAACACCAGCGCGCCCGCCCACGCCTGCCGGTGCCAGTCGTCGTAGGGCGAAATCGCGTAGGCGAAAATTTGCAGCGGCATGGCGGCGATGGGGTCGGTCAGCTTGTGCGTCCAAAAGTGGTTGCCGAACGCGGTGAACAGCAGCGGTGCGGTTTCGCCCGCCACGCGCGCCAACGCGAGCAGGACGCCGGTGACGATGCCTTTGAGCGCGGTGCGCACGACGATTTGCACGATGGCGCGCCATTTGGCGATGCCCAGCGCGAGCGCGGCTTCGCGGTAACCGTTGGGCACGAGTTGCAAAACCTCCTCGGTCGTTCGCATCACGAGCGGAATCATCATCATGCCGAGCACGATGCCGCCGGCCAGCGCGGAAAATCCCTTCATCGGCACGACGATGAGGGCATAGACGACCATGCCCCAGGTAATGGATGGCACGCCGTTGAGAACGTCCGCGGCGAAGCGAATCCACCAGTTGAGGCGTGACGAGCCGTATTCGGAAAGGAACACGCCACCGAGCACGCCGATGGGCACGCCGAGCACGGCGGCCTGTCCCAGCAAAATGAACGTGCCGACAATGGCGTTGGCCATGCCGCCGCCGCTTTCGCCGACGGGTTTCGGCAATTGGGTGAAGAAAGCCCAGTTCATCGAACTGAAGCCTTCCTTTACCAGGTGATAAAAGACCAACACCAGCGGCGCGACGACCAGAATCGCGCACACGAGCGTGACCGTCTGCATCAAAGCATTCTTGAACTTGCGCCAGCGATGGTTGGGGGCGGTCATCAAAAAGTGGGGTGATGGATTGATGGATTGATGGATTGATGGATTGGCACGGCGACAGTCGTTGTTCCAACCATCCAATAATCCAACAATTCAATAATCCGTTTTATTTTCATTGTTGCGGTTTGATGCCCGGTCCGGCGAACGTTTTCAAAAGCAATTGCGCCAGCGCGTTGACCAGCACGGTCACGCCAAGCAGCACGAGGCCGATTTCAAACAGCGCGCTCAAATACGTGTCGGTCGTGGCTTCGGTGAATTCATTGGCGACGACACTGGCCAGCGTGTAGCCGGGCGCGAAAAGTGATTTGGCGATTTCGGGCCGGTTGCCGATGACCATGGTTACGGCCATCGTTTCACCGAGGGCGCGGCCGAGTCCGAGAATGACCGCGCCGAACAGACCTTTTTTGGCATAGCTCAACACGGCGATGCGCGTGACTTCCCAGCGCGTCGCGCCGAGCGCGTAGGCCGCTTCGCGTTGCAGGCCGGGCACGGAGCGCAGGATTTCGCGCGAGACGGACGTGATGATGGGCACAATCATGATGGCAATGATGATGCCGCCGGCCAGCATACTGACGCCATAAATCGGCCCTTGAAACAACGGCAGAAAGCCGAAGGTCTTTTGCAACCAGGGAAACAAATAACTGCGCAGCCACGGAACCATCACGAAGATTCCCCACAGACCGAGAATGACGCTGGGGACGGCGGCGAGCAGTTCGATGAACATCGTGAGCGGTTGCCGCAGCCACAGCGGCGCGAGTTCGGTGAGATAAACGGCGGTGGCAATGCTGATGGGCACGGCGATGAGCAGGGCGATGGCGGACGAAACCAGCGTGCCGAAGATGAACGGCACCGCGCCGAATTGTTCGTTGACCGGGTCCCAGTCGCTGCTGACGAGGAAATGCCAGCCGAACCGGCGCAAGGCGATGCCGGAGCCTCGGGTCAGCTCGTAGCCGATGAGCGCAATCAACGCGAAGACCGTGAGCGCCATGAGCAGCGTGAGCCATTGGAAGGCGCGGTCGCCGAAGCGGGAGCCGCCGTGCGCTCGCATGGTCGCTGGTTGAACTGGGGCGGAGTCGTTCATTTTCTGTCTTTCATTCCCATCCCGAAGGTAGGGCCGACCTGCCGGTCGGCTTGGACGCGCGGCAGCGCGTCCCTACCAGTCTTTGTAAATCAATTGGAAGAAGAGCGGGAGAAACTGCGCCCTTCGTCCGGCTCGCGCCCATAAAATGATGGGGCGGGGGAACGAAGTCAGTATTTTATTGTTTTGATCCGCTCCAGAACGCGCTGCTGCACGCTTTCCGGCAGGGAGGCGTAATCCAGTGAGGAGGCCATGCCTTCGCCTTTGGTCAAAGCCCATTTCAAGAACTCGACCAGTTTTTTGCCTTTGGCGGCGTCCTTTTGATGTTCATAAACCAACAGCCAGGTCGCGCCGGAAATCGGATACGCCTTGTCGCCCGGCGCGTTGACCATCGAAAAGCGGAAGTCGTCGGGAATCTTCGCCGTCGCGAGCGCCGCGGTGACCGAGGCGAGCGACGGTGTGATGAAGTTGCCCGCCGCGTTTTTTACGTCCGCGTAAGGCATTTTATTTTGTTTGGCGTAGATCAGTTCAACGTAGCCGACCGCTCCCGACAACTGCTTGACCTGGCCGGCGACGCCTTCATTGCCCTTGCCGCCGATCCCCACGGGCCATTTGACGGAAGTGCCTTTGCCAACCGAATCCGCCCATACGGGGCTGATGCTGCTCAGGTAATCGGTGAAAATGAAGGTGGTGCCGCTGCCGTCGGAACGATGCACAACAATCACCGGCAGGTCGGGCAGATCCACCCCCGGATTGAGCGCGGCGATTTTGGGATCGTTCCATTTGGTGATATTGCCGAGAAAAATGTTTACAATCGTGTCACTGTCCAATTTGAGTTTCGGATTGCCCGGGAGGTTGTAAGCGATGACGTCCGCGCCGGCGACGGTGGGAAGGTGCAGGATTTTGCCGGGCGTCTTGGCGAGATTTTCATCGCTCATCGGACCGTCGGAAGCACCGAAGTCCACGGTCTGGGCGGTGATTTGCTTTTGCCCGCCGCCGGAGCCAATGGACTGGTAATTGAAGCGGACCGATGGGTCCACCTTCGCGTATTCGTCGAACCACTTCGAATAGATTGGATAGGGGAAGGTTGCGCCCGCGCCGTTGATGAGCAATTGCGCATAGACTCCGGTTTGCGCGGCGAGCAGACAGCCGCCGCCGAGAAGGAAGAGGATGAGTTTTTTCATATTTGGAATTTAATCAGTTTGCGTTAATCAATCACGTTAAGATCAGGCTAAAATTTCCACATGATGTCAGCCATCGCGTGCAGGGCATGGCTTTGGGAGTTGCCGGGAACCGGATTGATCAAGTCATTGACATAACAAGTGAAGGTGAGGGTCAGCGCATCGGTCAGCGAGTAATTTAATTTGATCAAATGGCCTTTCATATTTGTGCCCCCGAAAATCCCGGAACTGCTGCCAACCGGCGCGGATTGATAATAGGCAAAGTTGTCGTCGTCCACGACCTGGTCGTACCAGGCGTTGGCTTCCAGATACTGATAGCGATAGGACAAATCCCACGTGCCTTTCCTGCCGGATTTGCCGAACGTGATGCCGCCCCAATAACCCTGGCCGCTCTGACCTGGCGCGGCCGGGTTGTCCATGAATTCGCCGGCGACTTTGATTGGAAACGCTCCTTTATAAAGCGGGAAACTGTCCAGCTTGTAAGTCACGCTGCCGCTGGCGACGATGGGATTATAGTTATACATCAAGCCACCGTTGCTCTCGCGGGTGTTCCCCTGGTTGATATAGGGAACATTGTTGGTGGTGAGCATCCCGGTGTTGACGATGCTGAACGCCGCCACGCCCAGGGAACTTTCCACCTTCGGAGACCAGGTGGCGTTCCAAATCACCTGCGCGCCAAACATGAACGGATCCCGGCTGGACTTGGATTCTTCATCCAAAACAAACGCCGCGCCGTTCAAAGCAATCGAATGATGGTCGTTGATTTTGTAAGTTCCCTGCAACGCCGCGCCTTCCGGCGTGTAATCCGGATCGAACACCATCGGCGAAACTGCGAACGGCTGGTCCATTTTTCCGATGGTCGCCGCCAGTAGCCAAGTTCCGTCGTTGACTGCCGTCCACCTGCCGTAAGCCGCGTCAACATAAATAAACTTTTTCGTACCGTTATCCTGCATCGTGCTGTTGTTTGACAATGGATTGCCACCATACGAGCCGCCCGCCGAGTCGCCGGATCCCAGGCGGAAACCCACCTGCAAATCGTCCTTCATATTGACCGTCAACCCCACGCGCAACCGGTAGCGCAGGCGGAGGCGATCCACAAAAGCGGCATTGTCGGCAGTCTGTTCATCAAACCGCCCGCGGAAATCGCCGCTCAACTTGTAACCCGTCACCCAGTCCGGCATCGTGATCTTGGAGCCGAACGCCTTGTTGAAATCGGCGGCGGAATCCTGCTGATTTTCGGTCTTCAACTCCTTCGCTTCGTCCACCGTGAGGATGCCTTTCTGCTCGAGTTTGTTGAGCAGCGCGTCCACGGACGATTGCGCGTGAGTGTTCGGGGTGAGAGCCATGAGCGCCGCGGCTCCGGCGAACAGGGCAACTTTCGTGTGATTTTGTTTTTTGAGTTTTTTCATGGTCGTTGGTTTCAAAGTTCGGCGACAGGATGAAACCACACGGTTACAATCAAACGGCGGGAGGGTTACAATTCGGTGACAAAACTTCGGTTCTGTAAGAGTGCGTCTGAAAATATGCGTCGCGCGGGAGAATCGTCCTCGATTTGCCGGGCTTTCCGAGAACGAGGACGAGAAGGAGAACGAGGACGAAGGCCGCTTTCGGAGAACGCGCCCTTACCGTGCCGAAATTTCCAGCATCCGTTCAATCGGCAGCCGGGCGCGCTTCAAAATTTCCTCCGGCAATTCGATGCGCGGGGAAAGGTTTTTCATGCAGTCGCGCACCTTTTCGAGCGTGTTCAACTTCATGTATTTGCACTCGCTGCAACGGCAGTTGTCCGACGGCATCCGCATCACGTCAAACACCGGGGCGCATAGAAATTCCTTGCCCGGACATTCCTTCTGCATCCGGTGGATGATGCCCGATTCGGTCACGATGACGAATCGCTTCGCCGGGTCGTTCTTGCAATACGCAATCATCTTTTCCGTCGAGCAAACCGCATCGGCCAGGTCGCGCACTTCACGCAAACTTTCGGGATGGACGACAACCTTGGCATCGGGAAATTGCGCGCGCAATCGCAGCACTTGGTCGCGCCGGAACTCGACGTGTGCATAACAGTCGCCGCGCCAAAGCGTCATCGGCCGGCCGGTCTGTTCCATCACCCACGCGCCGAGATTTTCATCCGGGACGAACAGCAAATCCTTGTCCTTGGGCGCAGCCTCGACGATTTTCACCGCGTTGCCGCTGGTGCAGATCACGTCGCTCAACGCCTTCACCGCCGCGCTGCAATTGATGTAGGCGATGGTCCAGAAATTCGGGTTGGTTTTTTGCAACGCGGCGAGTTTGTCCGCCGGGCAGCTTTCTTCGAGCGAACAGCCGGCGTCCTTGTCCGGCAACACGACGATTTTGTGTGGATTCAAAATCTTCGCCGTTTCGGCCATGAAATGGACGCCGCAGAAGACAATCACGTCCGCGTCCGTCTTCGACGCCTGCTGGGAAAGGCCGAGCGAATCGCCCACAAAATCTGCGACGTCCTGGATTTCCGGCACCTGGTAATTGTGCGCGAGGATGACGGCGTTGAGCTGTTTTTTGAGCGCAAAAATTTCCTTTGCCAGCGGCTCGAATTTTGAGCGTGTCATCGTGCCCCGCGGCTGGATTTCTGCGACATCAATCATCATAAGAAGTTACCGTCCCGAACCGGTGGCGTCAATGTAACCGCGGCATTCAAGTCGCGGCAGGGTGCAACTTGGCGTCCGCACCCAACTGGCGGCTGGAAGCCGCCATTACTGGCACGCTGGGAAGCGTGCCGCTACACCGTGGCGGCAGGCATCTTGCCTGCCAGTCAGCGCGGCTTCCAGCCGCGTGAACGCGCTTTGGGCGGTGAAATTGGCGCTGCGCTGGGGAAAATGATTTTTCCCGCTCGCCGTTTCGTTGATTGTTTTCGGTTCGCCGCGCCCTGTTACTGCGCCAGAACCCGATAAAACCGCGCGGTGTTTGTCCACGCGGAATCATTTATTTGGATGACGCCTCCGCTGCTGTAGTAAATCGTCTGCAAGGTCTGCCACGCCACGGGCGGCGTTAAATTCGTCGTGTATTGCACGGTGTAATTCACGCTCAACTGCCCGGCGAATTGAAACTGAAATCCATTGGTCAGCAGCACTGGCGATTGCAATTGCGGCACGTTCAGCGGTTGCACATGGATGACGATGTTGGTGGAAACGCCGGCGGGATGGTCATTGTTGTAAGCGGTGAAGGTAACGGTGTAATTGCCGGCATTGGTCCACTGATGGGAACTGCCTGCCCCGAAGTTGGTGAACGTCGGCCCGTCGCCAAACGACCATTCGACTCGGGACGCGCGCCCGGTGATGATTCCCCAAAAACCTGCGTAGCGGTTCACAAGCAAATTCGTCTGATATGCCTGAATGCTCACCGTCAAGGGGCCGACGAGATTTGAAACAATCACTTCATCGCAGCCCATCGAAGGCGGATTGGCCCACGGCTCGCCGTCCAAATCGGTTCCGCTTGTGTAAACGGCGCTGCCCGCACCACGGCAGGGTGAAGTGGACGCGATGTGGAACCAATCCAGAAACTGCGGATTAGTGGTGATGCCGTTGATGTTTCCTGTGCCGGAAATTGTCGGATAAGTGCAAGAATAGGAATACTTCGCTGAAAAATAGAAGGGATCGTAGTAATAATTGTCCATTGAACCTAGCGGCCAATTGTCAAAATTGTTCAACACGATGCTGTTTCTTACGATGCAATTGTAAGTTCCGGCGCCATACTCGAAAAGCGTGGTGGTATAATTGTTCGCCACGGTGCAGTTGTTCAGCGTCGCGTAATAAGCGCCACCGCCGTACATCGCCAAGTTGTAAATCACCAGGGAATTATTCAACGTTCCATAAGCGATACCACCGCCGTATATCGCAGTGTTGTTGGTGAGAAGGCAATTGGATACGACACCATTTGTGCCTGCACACCAAACGCCTCCGCCGCTTTCTGCCGCCGCTCCGATGAAACCGCTGCGTGGCCGGGTCGCACCGTTTTGAAGCGTGAATCCACTTAACACTGCTCCGTTAGCCAGCCATGCGCATCTCACGGCCAACGGCCCGTTGGTCGTTGCAGGATCCCACGCGCCTTGAATCACCGTGGTCGCATATCCGTTTACGCTGAGCACGATCACTGGTTTGTCCAGAACTACGCGATTGGTCAAATCTCCCGCCATGACTTTTCCACCTGCCGCATAGACGCCGTTCGTCACCAGCACGATGTCTCCGGCTGCGGCAATGTTGATAGCGTCCTGGATGTTGGTCGCGGCGGTCGCCCAGGTGGAATACGGCGCCACGGGATTTGCACCAGCCGCGTCAACCACGTGGATCACCACTTGCGCCAACTGGCTGGTCACGACGCCAAAGGCATTGCTCACCACAACCTGATAAAGTCCGGCATCGTCAGATCCAAAATTGTTCACGACCAGATTGGCGGAGCCAGAGTTGCTGTGATGTCCGTCATCTTGAATCGGCGCGCCGTCTTTGCTCCAGAAATAACTGAAGGGGGACTGACCGGCGACGATGACGTTAAACGTCAGACCATGCGCAGGAAATCCAACTTGATATGATGGCTGCGAGCCGATCACGGGCGCGGGTTGCCATTCATCGCAACCGATGGACGGCGGAGTGTTCCACGACTGGCCGTCAATATCGGTGAACGTAGCGACGTTGGCTCCTGCGCCGATGCAAGGCGAAGCGGCCGAAAGATGGACGCCGTCGCCAAGGAGAAGCGGATCGGACGCAATGTTGCTGGTGCCACTGGCGGCAGGGGCGGTGCAACTGAAGCTGAATGTGCTGCTGTATGAATTGCTGGTGCTTGAGTTTATGGTCGCGGAGTTTGCATAGACGATGCAATTGGTAAGACTGCAATTGGCAACTCCGCCGCCATAACCGGAAGTCGCATAGCCGACCCGATTACCCGTCAACGTGCAGTTAATCAGTGTGCTGATGTAGGCTCCGCCGCCGTAAGAGGTTGCAATGTTCCCGGTCACCGCACAGTTCCGCAAATTGCAGTCGAAAACGCCGCCACCAGAACCGGTAGAGATATTTGCCGTAACGATGCAATTCCTCAGGTTGCAGCCGCCTGCGCCGCCGCCCAAACCGCTTGTGTTGTTGGTGGCAATGACGCAATTATTCAACCAGACTCCAGACGCCCCGCCTCCTCCATTAGATGCCGCTGTATTGTGTATGATGACACAGTTGGCGACGGTAGCGCTCGGCGATTTGTTGGTCATTATACCCCACACACCACCGCCGCTTCCGTTGCTTGCAGTCGCACCGCCACGAAGAGTGAAGCCGCTCAAGATGGCGTTGTTCGTCAACCACGCGCAACGCACTGCGCCGGGACCGTTGGTGGAAGTTGGATCCCACGCGCCTTGAATGATGGTTACATTCGGCCCGTTCATGCTTTGCACGAGGATTGCCTTGTCCACCGAAACACGGTTGGTAATCACCCCGTCCATGGATTTGCCGCCGACGGCGTAAAGACCATTCGTCACCAAAACAATTTCTCCCGCAGCGGACGCCGTGATGGCATCCTGAATGTTCGTCGTCGCGGTCACCCAGGTTGAATAAGGCGCAATCGGATTCGTGCCGGCGGCGTCCACGCAATGAATAACCAGTTGCGCCACGGCGCTGGTGACGACACCGAAAGTGTTACTGACGACCAGTTGATAACTTCCGGCATCGGCCAAGTTTACGCCGGTTGCGACCAGATTTGTCGTTTGCGTGAAACTGAAATGTCCGTTGTCTTGCAGCGGCGTGCTGTCCTTGATCCACCAGCAGGTGAATGGCGGTTGACCAGCGACGGCCAGGTTACCGACCGTAAAACCGACCGGATCGCTCGTAAGTTGAATTTGCGGTTTTGTGACCAGCGGTGCGCCGGTTGCTTCGGCGCAACCGACCGATGGCGGATTAGCCCAAGCATTGCCGAAAATATCCGTGCCGGTCGCCACATTCGTTCCTGCTCCAATGCACGGCGATGTGCTGGCAAGATGAACGCCATCGGCGAAAAATTGAGGTGCATTCGTGAAATTTCCTGCTCCGCTAACCGAGGGTATCGTGCAGCAATAGGAAAAGGTCCCTCCATAATGGTTGCCGAACAGGACAGAGTTATAATACACAATACAATTGGTCAACTGGCCTTGATAAGTTCCGGTGCAGGCATTACTGATGACAGTGCAACTATTCAGATTAGCGCTATATGCGGCTGCGCCGTAGAGATTCACTGAAACCCCATTGCTCCTGATCAGACAATTGTTTAGCGTTCCCTGATACGCGCCTCCACCATACCAGTAAGCCGTGTTTGACATGATTGCGCAGTTGGCCACAATGGCGTTCGAGGAAGCACACCACGCGCCGCCGCCACTACTTAATGCAAACGTGTCCCCACTCGTCCGCGTCGCGCCCCACTTCAACGTGAACCCGATCAACGCCGCATTGTTCGTCAGCCACGCGCAACGCACCGCTGCCGTTCCGTTGGTCGCGCCCGCGCCTTGAATGATGGTTACCCACGGGCCGTTGACGCTTTGGACAGTGACGGCTTTGTTCAAGGCGACGCGGTTGGTCAAGTCTCCAGCCATGACTCTGCCGCCCGTTTGATAAATCCCGTTGGTCACCCAAATCTGGTCGCCGTCACTGGACGCATCAATCGCATCCTGAATGTTCGTTGCGGCGGTGCTCCAATCGGCGTAGGGCGAAACGGGGTTGGTGCTGTTCAAGCCCACATACAGCATCGAGGCCGAAGCTGGGAAAATCAGCAACATCAAGCTGGCGGCAACTAAATTGATTAAATTTAATTTCATTTACCGCTCTGAATCAGCTAAAAGCTAGCATTGTGTCTGGATAGGTTCAAGGATTAACCGGCTTTCTTCCGCCGACAAAACCCGCCACTGGCCCGTCGGCAAATCGCCCAGCCAGAAATTGCCGATGCGCACGCGCAGCAGCCGCAAGGTCGGATGGCCGATGGCTGCCGTCATCCGCCGCACCTGCCGGTTTTTGCCTTCGATCAATTCCAGCCCAATCCAGCAATCCGGCACGCTCTTGCGGAAACGAATCGGCGGAACACGCGGCGGCAAGGTAGGGCGCGTCACTCCGTGCGCGCCGCGAGGTTCAATAATCCCGTCCGACGGCGCGCAGAGGACTGCGCGCCCTACCTCGGGCTGCGGTTCCAGAATCCACGCGCGGCAAGGCAGAGTTTTCCGGCCTTGGATGGAAACGCCGCGTTCGAGCTTCTTCAAAATTTCCGGTGCGGGAATTTTTTCGACCTGCGTCCAATATTCACGTTCGTGGGCGTGACGCGGGTGCAGCAGCCGTTCGTTCCATTCCGGTTCGTCGCTCAAGAGAAGCAAGCCTTCGGAATCCGCGTCCAGCCGGCCAATGGGATAAACGTTTTTCGGAAAACCGAATTCCGCGAGTGTGCGATTGGGCAGGCCATCCGGCCTTCGCCCCGACACGGGTGTCGGTGCTTTGTTCGCGCCGGCGGGCGTGAATTGCGAAACGACGCCGTAAGGTTTGTTGAAGGCGATGAGCACCGCTGGAGTTTCAAGTGTCGGGTTTCAAGTTTCAAGAAAATCGTCATCGTCCGCGTTCTCGTAATCGAAAAGCAGGGAATCGAGGACGAGGACGAGAAGGAGGAAGAGGACGAACATTCAGGCAGACGAAACGATTGGGACAGTGATTTGTTTGACTTTGTGTCTTGGTTCCTTTGTGGTTAAACTCCCCGCGTGATTCGCAACATCATCTTCGACTGGTCAGGCACTTTGGTGGACGATTTACCCGCCGTTTTGAAGGCTTCAAATTTCGTCCTCACCCAGGCCGGCCGCCCGGAAATGTCGCTGGACGAATTTCGCGCCGAGTTTTCCCTGCCGTTCACGAATTTTTACGACCGCCACACGCCACACGTCCCGATGGCCCAACTCGAAGACTGGTTTCACACCAGTTTCAAGCAGGCGCAGGATTCCGTTTGCGAACTGCCGTATGCGCGCGACTTCCTGGAGTTTTGCCGCGCGCAGAAGTTGCGCACTTTTCTTTTGAGCACGGTGCATAGCGATCATTTCATGACGCAATGCCGCGTCACCGGATTCGACGCTTACCTCGACAAGCCCTACACGGACGTCTGGGACAAGCGGGAAAAAATTCACGAAATCCTCTCCGAAAATCATCTGCTTGCGGACGAAACGCTGTTCATCGGCGACATGCAGCACGACATCGAAACCGCGCATCACGGCGGCGTCCATTCCTGCGCCGTTCTCACCGGCTACAACACGCTGGAGCAGTTGCGCGCGGCGCAGCCGGATTTGATTGTCGAGCATCTCGGTGAATTGCGCCGCGTTTTGGAGCAGAACAATTTGCTCCTCAAACCGGCGGCGAAAAATTTTGAGGAAACCCATCCGCCGCTTGCCACCGTCGGCGCGCTGATTTTCAACGGCGCGGGCGAAGTGCTGATGATCCGCACACACAAATGGTCGAATCTTTGGGGCATTCCCGGCGGCAAAATCAAATGGGGCGAGCCATCCGAGGCCGCGCTCCGCCGCGAAATCAAGGAGGAAACCGGCCTCGCCGTGACGGACATTGAATTTGTGCTCGTGCAGGATTGCATCCACTCGAAGGAATTTTATCGCGACGCGCATTTCGTCCTGCTGAATTACACCTGCCGCAGCAAAGGCAGGCCGCGTGTGAAACTCAACGACGAAGCCCGCGAATCCCGCTGGGTTACGATTGCCGAAGCTGGCAAAATGAAACTTAATATGCCGACGCGGATCCTGCTCGAAGCGGTTTTGAAAACATGGAAACGGGGAGCGCGCCCGTCTCGGGCGCAGCGGTTGACGCCTCGTCAACCGCAGATGGAACCGCCAACGACGGGGCGTCGTCGGCAACACGCGGGGGCGCGTGTGCTCCCCAAATCGAAAAGCGGAAAGCGTAAATCGTAAATTTCCTGCCATGTCTAAAATCACCATCGTTGACCTGGAAGTTTTTTATCGTGTCGGCATTTCTGAAGAGGAACGCGCCAAGCCGCAACGCCTGCTGCTGACGGTGGAAATGGACTTCGATTTTTCGGCGGCGGCCAGGAGCGATGACATCCGCGACACAATTGATTATTTCGCCGTCAGCCAGCGGCTGTTGAAATTCGGCGAAGATCGGAGCTGGAAACTCATTGAAAAGTTCGCCGCCGCCGTGGCAGACACGGTTTTGTCCGAGTTCAAGCCGCAAAGCGTCACCGTTGAAGTGAAGAAATTCCCCATTCCACAGGCGCGGTTCGTGTCCGTCAGTCTCACCAGAAAAATGTAGCAGCCGACGCAAGTCAGCTCTGACTTTTCTGATGGGAAGAATGAGCGGACTGATCCCGCTTTGCGGGACTACCACGAGATTTATGGACGGGTGAATTTTTGCCCATCCATTGCACGCAATTCCCAACCGTCCGGTCGCAACAAAATTGTCACCGCGCCCGCCGTGCGCGTGTAAATAACCGGAATCCCCTTTTGTTCCAGTCGGGCGCGCAGTTTTGGGCTGGCCCGGCGGGTTGCCGGAAATTCTGAATCAGCAATGACAATGACTTTTGGCTGTGCCGCATCGAGCAACGCATCGCAAAGCGGTTCGCCTTCGTCGGGCAAACCGGCAATCACAATGTCCGCGCGCAGATCGTCCGTGCGTGAAAGCCGGGCACTTTGTCCTTCGCGACCCAAATCGGACAGCAGGAGGACGCGCGGGCCGTAAAAATTTCCCAACAGCACCAGCGATGCGTCGTCAGCGTGCTCAAAATTATCCATGGCGTCGGGATGTAAAACCTGCCAGCAACCGGCCGTGCCGCCGCGATTGATGATTCGGTGTCGCAGGGATTGCTTTTCGAATTCCGCAATGATTTCGCGATACGCCATCGAGCGAAAACGCGCCGGGCTGGTGTAAATTTCACCGATGCCGAAAAGTTTGTTGAGCGATTCTGCTCCGCCGCTGCTTCGCAAATCACCATGTGTCAGCACGAGTCTTTGAACGTGGTTCACGCCTTGCGCACGGAGAAACGGTTTGAGGGTGAAGTTCACGGCATTTTCGTCGCCACAATTCACGAGCCAGTCGTTTTTTCGTCCGGCGGCATCCACGAAAACCGCGTGACCGCCATTGAGCGGAAGGACGGTCAGTTTGATTTCACTGCGCGTCGCCTGCCAGTGCCAGGCGTACCCGGCGACCAGCAGAATCAACGCTGCCACGCTCCAAATTCTTTGTTTTGGCGCAAACAGCCAGCCGCTCAGCCAGCCGATGAGCACGGCATAGTAAATCAGGATGGTCAGCCACGATGGCGCGGGCACGTAAAAATAGGCGCCGGGAATTTTTGTCGAAAATTCGCTTACCGCGGTCATCGCCGACATGAAAAACCACGCGCTGTGATTGAACAATCCCGTCGCCCACGGGAACCAGGTCCCACAAACCAACGCGCCGAGATTGCTCATTAGTGCCAGCGTGCCGAGCGGCACAGCGACGATGTTCGCCGGCGTTGAAACGGGGCTGAACAGGTGAAAATACTTTGCCGATAGCGGAATCGAACCGACCCAGGCCGCGAACGAGAGCGCAAAGTAACGCGACAACCATCGCAGCGTCGCGATGAGCGCGCGCCGCCAGCGCGGGAGCAATTCGACTGGGAGCAATGGATCCGGCCGCAGGAGCCGGTCGGAAATGTTGTTCAGCGCCGGCAGCATCAGCGCGATGACGAGCACGACAAAAAAGGACAGTTGAAAGCTGGCTTCAAAAAGCTGGCGCGGTTCCCACAACAAAATAATGAACGCGGCGGCGGCGAGCGAGTTGACCGTGTCGCCCGGCCGTTTCAACGCCCAGCCGCCGAGGACGATGGTCATCATCACCGACGCGCGAATGGCGGAGGATTCCCAGCCGGTCGCGGCGGTATAAAACCAGATGGCCGGAATCGCCACGATGCCGCACCACGCTCGCGAGACTTGCAGCACGCGCAGCAGCGCGACGAGCATCCCGGAAATCAGCGCGATGCGCAGGCCGTCAATGGCAAAGAGGTGCATCGTGCCGGCGCGCAGGAACGGTTCGCTGATGTCGGCGGTGAACGCCGTGCGCCAGCCGAGCGTCATCGCCCAAAGCAACCGCAATGGTTCGTCTTCCACCGGCAGACCCAGCGCGAGCGTGTGTTGCGACCAGTTCAAAAACCGGTCGGTCAACGGCGGACCGGCCAGCGGCGACCCACCCAGTTGCCAGCCGTTGGTGGAGCCGGTTTTGAGCTGGTAAAAAATTCCGCGCGTTTGGAGGTAATCACGGTAATCAAAAAGTCCCTCGGCCAAAGGCGACGCCGGCTGGCTGATGACGCCGGTGACTTCAACCGGCTGACCGGCGAAAAAATCACCGGCGAGCGCGCCTGGCGTCGTTACGATAATTGAACCGGCCGCCGGTCGCCAGTTTGCGTCACGGCGCAACGCAGTGACCTGGACTTGTGCGACCGAGCGTTCGGTTTGCTGGCCATCGCGTTCGGTGATGCGCAAGTGCGGGGTTTCGATCAAAGTCCCGCGCACAGCCACGATGGCGTTGGTATCGCCGAGCAACGCGCGCAAGTCGTTGGGTGAAACAATGGCCGTTCGGCTGGCGAGATTCGTCCAGCCGACAAACGCAATGAGCAGCCAAATCAACAGGGGACGAAGTTTTTCGAGGACGAGGACAAGGACGAGAACGACAAAGGCGATTCCGAAAAGCGCGACGAGCGGCGGTTGAAATAATTCGGCGAGCAACAGCCCGGTTGCGTAACAACAAACGACGGCGACAAGCGGGCGTTTCATGGCTCCGGATCACCAGTGTTTTTGCGGCGGCCAAAGGCCCAAAGCGCGAGCAACCCCGCTGCGCCACCCGCGGTGTCAACAAAAACGTCCGATACCAAAGCCGTTCGCGTCGGCACGAAACTTTGATGGAATTCATCGCTGGCTGCGTAGAGTGCGGCAATCAATAACGCGAGGCGTGCTTCGCGCCAGATCCACGGACGCGGATCATTTTTCATTGGTTTTCGCAGCGCGCGCCAGAGCAGCAGCGCAAACACGGTATATTCAATCAAGTGCGCACATTTGCGGACGAGGAGGACGATGAGATGCATGGTGTCATCCGGCATTTGCGGAAACAGCCAGTGCAATAATGGCGCGATGATGCGCGAGGAATGCTTGAAGGAATTTGCGTCATTCGACGCTGAAAAAATCAGCGCCATCCAGATCAATGCCGGCAGCCAGTATTTGAGGAATGCGCGGAATTTGAGCACGGCGAATCAAAACCGGATTCAGCGCGCGGGGCAATCAGAAATGTTGCGCATGGGAGCGCGGACAGCCTGTCCGCGTTGGAGGGCAGTCCCGCATTGGCGGGACTGCCCTCCGGGAACAAGCTAAAACTTGAACTCCAACGGTTCGCGGACAAGCCGTCCGCGCTCCAATATGATTGGATTTGCCAAGCGGCGGCGTATTTGGCACAGAGAAGCCCCTCGATGAAACAGTTATTTTTACTTTTGCTTTGGGCGGGATTGATGGCTGCGGTTGCGGTTCAGGCGTCGCCGCCGGCGCCGGATTTGATTGCGCGAGTTCATTTTGCCGGTGCCGGACAGATTTCCGCCGACACCAATGCCGTTGCGTTTACAAATCTTTGGTGTTCACCCGAGGCGCAGGCGCTTCGCGAGCAAACGCTGAACAAACTTTCCCGTGCGCCTTATGACCGGCTCAAACAAAAAATACCCGCCAACCTGGGCGACGGGGCCGGGCAGCTTCGACCGTTGCTCGACGATTTGTTGGGCGCGGAATGGTTTTTGCAAATCCGCGACGCGACGAACGGGTCGCCTGAGTTTGCGCTGGCGATTCGGTTGGGTGCCGGCCGCGCGCAGCTTTGGCAGACCAATTTGGAAAATGTTCTCGAAACGTGGACGGAGATGTCCGTGGAAAAAATCCAGAACGGCTGGGAGTTGAAAAAACATCGTCCACCCAATTTGATTCGTTTCGTCCGCGTTGGCGATTGGGTCGTATTTGGCTTGGGTCAGGACAAACTTCTGTTGAATGACGAACTGGTCCGGCGCGTGCTGGCCGAAAAACGCCCGGCGCCCGCGGAGAAAAATAATTGGTTGACCGCGGATTTGGATTGGCCGCGTTTGGCGCGTTGGTTTCCATCGTTGAGCGCAGTTGATTTGCCGGAGACGCGATGGCAGGCCGTCGGACGCGATGGCAATTTGCATCTGGATGGCAGGCTGATTTTCCCGCAGCCGCTGGTGATGACACTTGAAAAATGGCGGATGCCGACGAACACGATTCACCAGCCGTTCATCAGCTTCACTGCGGCACGCGGCATCGCGCCGTGGCTGGAAAAACAAAACTGGGCGCTGCCGTATGAAGTTTCGCCGGGGCCGAACCAGGTGTTCATCTGGGCGATGGCGCAGATGCCGCTCCAGACTTTTGCCGCCGTGCCGGTGCCGGACGCCAGGAAAGCCCTCACGCAGTTTGAGCAAAAGTTGTCCGCCCACACCAACTGGCAAAGCCATCTCATGATGCCGCTCACGATGGAAGTGACGAGCAATCGGATTTTCTGGCTCGGCCTGCCGTTCATTGTTCCGAGCCTGGAGGCTTTGCATGAGCCGTTCGGTGACTTTTTGGTCGCCGGAGTTTTTCCAAACGGGCCAAAAACCAAGCCGCTGCCGCCGGAACTGTTCATGCGGCTTGCCCCGTCCAACCTGGTTTATTACCACTGGGAAATCACCGCCGATCGTCTGAAACAATTGCCAAACTTGACGCAACTCGCACTTATGGTTACACGGCACAAACAGCTCGACGCGCAATCCGCCGCCGCCAAGTGGCTCGACCGTATCGGCCCGACGCTCGGCAACACTGTGACCGAAGTCACGCAAACCGCGCCGGATGAATTGACATTCATGCGCCAAGCACCGGGCGGTTTGACGGCGGTTGAACTCGTCGCGCTGGCGAGCTGGTTCGAAGCGACGAATTTTCCGGGCTGCGATTTGCGTTTGCCGCCGCCGCTGCACCCGCTGAAGCTTAATCGCCCGCGGCCGCAAAGTCCCGGCGAGCCGGCGGTCCCGCCGCCGGCTCATTGATTATGCTCAAACTCGGCGTCAACATTGATCACGTCGCGACGCTTCGCGAGGCGCGCTATCGTGGACGCGGATTCGGCGAACCCGATCCCGTCGAGGCCGCGCGGATTTGCGAAGCCGCGGGCGCGCACGGCATTACCGCGCATTTACGCGAGGACCGTCGCCACATCCAGGACCGCGACGTTTGGAAATTGCGCGAGATCGTCAAGACGCGGCTGAATTTGGAAATGGCCATCGTGCCGGAAATCATCGGCATCGCGCTGAAATTGAAGCCGGACATCGTCTGCATCGTGCCCGAACGGCGGCTGGAAGTGACCACCGAAGGCGGACTCGATGTGGTTGCAGGTGAAAAGGCCATCACCGACACGCGCAAGAAAATGAACGACGCGGGCATTGAGGTGAGCCTGTTCATCGCGCCGGATGAAAAGCAGATTGAAGCTGCCGCGCGTACCGGCAGCCAGTTCATCGAATTGCACACCGGCGCGTTCGCGGAACAGTTCACTGTTTGTAGCAGCCGACGTGAGTTGGCTCATTCTTGCTGGGAACAAAGTCAGAGCCGACTCACGTCGGCTGCTACGGTTCAAGGGAAGGACGAATTGGAGCGATTGATTTCCGGAGCGAAGCAAGCGCACGCGCTCGGGCTGAAAGTGAATGCGGGGCACGGATTGAATTACGTGAACCTGCTCGCGTTGCATCGCGTGCCGCATCTGGTGGAATTGAACATCGGCCACAGCATCATCAGCCGCGCGGTGACCGTCGGGCTGGAAAAGGCCGTGCGCGAGATGCTGGCGCTGATGCAGAGTTATCTCGGAACAATGTAGCGCAGACATTCCTGTCTGCGAGTTTTGGCGACTTTCCAGTCGCCAGTCATGCGCAGGTAGTCGTTCGCGATCAAACAAGGACACGGGACAAGAATGTCTCTTGAACCCGCAGACACGAATGTCTGCGCTACGTTCAAGCCGTGCGGTGACCGTCGGTCTCGAAACCGCCGTCAAGGAAATGCTGCGCTTGATGGAAAATTATCGCGGGTGAAAAACTCCAGTGCGCTGTCATATCCCCAACTCCCATCCCCTGTCACTTGGCTACTCAACCGGGCTGGATGCCTATTTCTTCAAACGATCTAAAAACCCAGAATCTTGGACTTGAAACTGGAATTTGCTTGAAGCAATGGGCATCATAATAACCGGAGCTGAAATTACTTCGCCACGACAAACAATCAGCATGCGTTTTCCTAAATTATTTTCTGTCAGACTGTTCAGTTTGGGAACGTCCTGATCATTGATGGTAAGAAACATCATCTTATTGAACTTGGTCTGACTTGTATCATTTCCAACAATAACCTTAGCTTCAAACACCAAGTCAGGCGGGATCTTTAAATCGCTGGCATCGGCACTTCCCTTTGAATCCAAAGCTTCTAATGAATTCTTCAGGCTGTCAGTCTCAACAAACAGCTTAAACGTCTCTTTATCGGATGTAAAAAGGGGATGTCCGGGTGGAGAAGCGCTGATCCTCGAACCTTGATAAATTGGAACCCAACGCGATAACTGATTGCTGACAAAGAATGCGGTAAACCCACCCACGCCAGCATTTTCTGCCGCACGATTTTGATCAAAGAAAAAAAAGTCCAAACATAATTCGTTGCTTGAGATTTCCATCTTTTGTGTCGGATTGCCGAATCGTCTCACCAAGTCCGCCGAAGATTCGCCGACATGCAACAAGGGCTGTAGATATTCCCGCCCCTTTCGTTCAATTTCCTGCGCCTTGGAGTCAATTGTTTCAGCATTGCCATTTTTTGATTCAACGTTTGCCCCTTTTGGACGGCACGAAGCGAAAATAAACAATATCGTGAGCGTCAACAATGTCTTCATTACTATTTTGCCGTTCATAGCTATTTGATCTAAATATTTTACCTTTGCCATGCTGAAGCATGGGTTCGAGTTTGCTTGCGCGTCAATCGTAAATCGTAAATCGTAAATCCCATGATTCTCGGCGTTGGCATTGACATCATCGAAGTCGCTCGGGTGCAGGCGTCGCACAAGCGGTTCGGCGAGCGGTTTCTCAACCGCCTTTTGCTCGCGGACGAAATCGCCTACTGTCTGTCGCACAAAAATCCCGCGCCGTTCATCGCCGCGCGGTTTGCGGCGAAGGAGGCGATTTCCAAGGCGTTTGGCACCGGCACCGGCGCGCAACTCGGCTGGCGCGACATGGAAATCGGCCGCAAGAAATCCGGCGAGCCGTTCGTGATCCTGCACGGCAATGGAAAAAAATTGTTCAAGTCACGCCGCGCAAAAAATCTGCTCATCAGCCTGAGCCACACGGCGAATTACGCGGCGGCGGCGGCGGTTTTGGAAAGGTGAATTGCAGATTGTCCGTCACGGTAACTGTCATAATCTTGATCGTACTCCTTCTCGTCCTCGGTGGCCTTATTTCCGATTACGAGATCGAGGACGAGGACGAGGACGAGGAAAAACCGGGCAGATGGCCACCCGTTTGTCCTTTATTTGGAGGGTTTTTCAAGGAATAATGCCTGCATGGAGATGGCGATAGCGGCGATTCTGGTTTTCGCGGGCGCGAGTTTTTTTTTCGCGCTGGCGGAAACGGCGTTGTTTTCCCTGAGCAAATGGCAGGCGCGGCAACTGGCCGAACGGCATCCGGGCGCGGGCAAAATCGTCGCGCAACTGCTCGAACGCCCGCAGGATTTGCTGGCGACGCTGGCGCTGGGCAACACGTTCGCCAACGCCGCGATGCTCGCGGTGGCCCTGCGGATGGTCTTCAATGCGCACTGGACGCTGGCGCTGACGATGCTGACGTTGCTGGTGTTGACGCTCCTGGGTTGCGAGGTTTTGCCCAAGACGCTGGCCGTGCGGCGACCGGAACGCTGGGCATTGCGGGTCGCGTGGCTGCTGCTGATTTTTGAAAAAATCACGGCGCCATTGCATCGCATGGCACAGCAACTCAACGCGGCCATTTTGAAAATAATCACGCCGCAAACCGCCCCCCCACAAGGTGTCGGGGCGTTGACGGACGCCGAGTATCAGGAACTGCTCGAAATGGCTTACCGTCAGGGCACGCTCGACGAATCGGAAAAGGAAATCATCCTGCAAATCATCAGCCTCGACCAGCGCACGGCGCGCGACGTGATGCGCCCGCGCGCGGGCATGGCGTGTATTTCGGACGACGCGCCGGTTGGGGAAATGATTGTCGCGGCGAAAAGACTCAAACACCGCCGCCTGCCGATTTACGACGAAACGCCGGACACCATCGTGGGCATTCTCAACACGCGCGCGCTGCTGCTCGATCCGAACATCGACCTGGCCGACGCGATTGAATTTCCCTCGTTCGTGCCGGAGACGATGAACCTGCTGCAACTGTTCAAGAGCCTGCAAAAACAACAGCGCGGTCTGGCCATTGTGCTCGACGAATTCGGCGGCACGGCGGGCTTGGTGACGATGGAGGACATTCTCGGCCAGCTCGTCGGTAAAATGCACACGGAAACGCAGACGGAAGGTTTGGTGATGGAAAAACTCGCGCCGGACCGCTGGCGCGTGAGCGGCACGATGCGGCTGGACGATTTTCGCCGCGAATTTCCCGCGCTCGGCGACGTGGACGAGGTGGAAACGATGGGCGGGTTGCTTGCGCATTTGCTCGGCGTCGTGCCGGCGACGGGTGAATCGGCGTCGTTTCGCGGCTTGAAACTCACCGCGGAGGCCGCTGACGAACGGCGCGTGCGCAAGTTGATTGTTCAGCGGGTGAAATAAATGAACACGAACCTTCTCAACTGGCTCGTTTTCGCCGCGTGTCTGGGGCCGTCGTTTTTGCTGTCCGGCATGGAGGCGGGCGTGTTCGCGCTGAACCGGCTGCGCGTGCGGAGGCTGGCACGCGCGGGCAAGCCCTCCGCGAAACTGCTCCACGGTTTTCTCGAAAATCCTGAAAAGTTCATGTGGACGATTCTCGTCGGCAACACGCTCGCCAATTTTCTCATCCTCGGCTGGACGGTGGTCAAGCTGCACGAATGGTTTTTGGGGCATCGCGCCTGGAACATCGCCGTTTTCGCGGTCGTCGTTTTTTTGTTTTACGCGCTGTTCGATTTGCTGCCGAAAATGCTGTTCCGTGCGTATCCCAATCAACTGTGCCTGTCGGCGGCGAATCTTTTCCGGCCCATTCATTTCGTGCTCAGCCCGCTCGTATTGATCGTGGAAGACGTGTCCAAGGCGGTGCTGCGCTGGCCGGGCGGGCGGGCGTTGACCGGGCGGCTTTTCGGCAATCGCGAGGAAATGCTCGCGGTCATGCAGGAATCCGCGCAGGCGTTGACGACCGACGAGCGTGCGATGATCAACCGCGTGCTCGATTTGCAAACTTTCACCGTCCGTCAGATCGCCACGCCGCTCGCGCAAACGGTGACCATTCAAACGCAAATGCCCATCGCTGACGCGCTGGCGCTGGCGCGCGAACGGAAATTGTCGCGTCTGCCGGTCCGGGAAACGCGCGATGGACGCCCGTGCATCGCCGGCCTGCTCCTGCTCGGTCCGCTGCTGTTCCGCGATGATCTCGATCTGCAAAAGCCCGCTGCTGCGCACATGACGCCGGCGTTGTTTCTCGGCGAGGACACACGGTTGGAAGTCGCGTTGCACCGGATGCAGCGCGCCGGCGAGCGGCTGGCCATCGTGCTCGCGCACGACGGGAGCGAAATGGGCGTCGTGAGTCTGGAAGACATTTTAAAGCTGATGTTCGGCGAGGTGAAATTATGATGAAATGACTAATGACCAGGCACTAATGACGAAAGAATGTCTCAATCCCCGAATGACCAATTCGAGCTTTGATCGTTCGTCATTCTTTAGTCGTTAGAGTTTAGAAATTAGTCATTAAATATATGAACTGGGATGCGGCCATTTTGATTGTGCTGAAAATTCTGGCGGTGCTCGCGCTGGTACTGATGAACGGATTTTTCGTCGCCGCCGAGTTTGCGCTGGTCAAAATACGCGACACGCAATTGACGCTGCTGATCCGGCAGGGGCAGCGGCGGGCGAAGGTTGCGGGACTGATCTTGCGCCGGCTGGACACCTTTTTGAGCGCGGCGCAACTCGGCATCACAATGGCGAGCCTCGGTTTGGGCTGGATTGGCGAGCCGGTGTTCACAGCGTTATTGCAGCCGGTTTTTGGCTGGCTGAACGTCGAGTCAATGAAGGTTCAACACATCCTGGCGTTCGCCATCGGGTTTTCCGCGATCACATTTCTCCATATCAGTGCAGGAGAACAAGCGCCCAAATGGCTGGCGATCCAAAAGCCGTTGCCGACAACGCTCTGGGTCGCTTACCCGATGCTCTGGTTTTACCGGTTATCGTATCCCCTGGTGTTGGTGCTCAACGGCGCTTCGCAATGGTTGTTGCGCCAGGTGGGATTGGAGACGGCTATCGGGACGGAGCGCGTGTATTCGGAGAATGAATTGCGTTTGCTGCTTGATGCAGCACAGAAAAACCGGAGCGACGCGTTGCTCGGGCGAAATATCATGCTAAACGCGCTTGATTTGCGCCATCGCGTCGCGCGCGAAGTCATGCGGCCGCGCCACGAAATCATCGCGTTCGACACCGACGCCAGCCTGGCCGAATGCCTCGCGCTGGCGGAAAAGACGCGCTACTCACGCTTTCCGCTTTGCGAGGGCGGCGATTTGGACAAAACCCGCGGCGTCGTGCATATCAAAGACCTTTATCCCGCTTTGCGTGATCCCGCTCTTGCGGGACGGACGGCGGCGGATCTGCTGCCGGTCGTGCGCCCGTTGATTTACGTGCCGGAAACCGCGCGCCTCGAAAAACTGCTCCAATTGTTTCTCGAACGAAAATTGCACTTCGCCATCGTGGTGGACGAATACGGCGGCACCATCGGCATCACCACGCTCGAAAACGTGCTCGAAGAGCTCGTTGGCCAGATTCAGGACGAGTTCGATCAGGAAAAATCGGAATTGACGCTCGTGAGCGAGAACGTTTGGGAAGTTGCCGGGACGCTGCCGTTGCATGAATTGGAAAAAATCATCGGTGAAACGCAACACGAGGAAACGGTCACCACCGCGAGCGGCTGGATGACGCAAAAGCTCGGAGGTTTTCCGAAGGCCGGTGACGCGCTGACGATTGGCGCTTGCGAATTGCGCGTCGAGGAGATGGACGGGCCGCGCGTGGCCCGCTTGAAGATCACCAAACACACCGTGCCGGAAAGTCCGGAAATTTAAGCAAATTTTTTTCGGGGGGACGAGTTACACGAGTCCCCGGATGGTTTGGGACTCGCATAACTCGTCCCTCCGGTTTGCCGGTATTTTCACCACCGCCCGCCGCGAATGGCAAACGTTGCTGCCAGAACGGCAATGGTCCCATCCAGCGCGACGGCCACCCACATTCCGTGCAAAGCGGACGCGATCCCGAAAAGCAAAATCGCGCCGAGCCACACGGCGAGCGGATGAAAATCCGGCACACGCCTGGCCGGATTTTTGTTGATGAGCGCCGGGGTGACAAACACCAGCATCAGCAGCGACACGACCGCCCAGCTAAAAAAATTCACCAGCGGCGCGCCCTGCCAGGTCAGCGGAAATTTTGTCGGCATCCAAAGCCAGTAATGTTTCACGCGCGAGGCGAACGGGTCGAATGTGAGGTCGAACAACATCGTCAGCACCGCCGTCAGGCCGATGAGCCAGAACCCGTAGCTCCGGGTTTTTCGCCACGGACGCAAAATCAACCGCACCACGCCGCGCGAGTTCAAAATCGCCGCGACCCAAATCAACGGCATCGCCCAGGGCAGCGTTTTGAACAATTGCGGTCCGGCTTCCGCGCCGAACAGGAACGGACCGAACGGAATTCCCATCGTCACGCCGAGCGCGTGAACCGCGCCGCCCATGAGCGCGATGACGAACGCGGCGAGCAAAACATTTTGCAGCGGCAACTGTCGTGCGAGCGCGGTGATCGTACTCACCGTGGCCAGCAAAATCAGCAGCGCCTCCGGCCAGCCGGGCCGGCCGGGCAGGTTCAACGTCATGCCATTCGCCGCGAGCACCAGCGCAAAGGCGGTGGCAAGCAGGACGACAAACAGCCAGTGAAACGACGCCTTCATTTTTTCAACGACGGCGGGCACGGGCCGGTTTCCGGGCGGCGTTGGCGGTTGCATGATTTTCGAACAGAGTACGGATTTGCCGCTGCCAGCACAGTTAAATTTTTGAAATCCTCCTCCTCCTCGAAAACCGTCAAAAAGTCGAGGACGAAGGACGAAAACAAGGGCGGGGAAGAAAACGAAGTATTAATTTCTCTTGTTCCGCGGCGGCAAACTTGCTTTGCTCTGCTCTCAAAGAATTTGCACCATGACGTTGGACGAAACCAAAGGTTTTATCAGGATCTGCGCGAGCCAGATGAACACGCGGTATGGCAAAACCGTTTTCGATGAATGGGCGGTTGTGTCACTCGCGGAAAACAAGGCGCGCGTGATGGCTTATGTCGGCCCGCGCAATGACGATTTCCTGAAAAATTTCGTGAACGACCTTGGCGGATTGCGCGCGGAACTGCTCGGCGCGAAGTATGGCGTCGGCGATTTCGTGTTTGCGCGGCACGGCATTGGCACAGGCTTTGAGGTGTTCATGGTTTTGGGGCCGGGAATTTATCTGATTTGCAACAACACCCGTGAGTCCATGGACTCGATTGCCAAAGACCCGCGCTGGCTCGGCGCGCAGGTGCCATTCGCGGAACTGAGCGACAAAATCCGGGCGAATCCGCTGGTGATTGCCGGAGATACACAGTTTTTCAAAAAACCCTTGTGACAGCACATCAGAGTCCTGGTATTCATGACTCGAAAACTGCTGCTAACCGTTCAAATTTGCGACAATAAAAATCGCGGTCGCGATATTTATTGTCGCGTATTTATTGATGCTATTTCCCGATAATAATCGGCACATTTCCCAGACGGTAGGGCCGCGTTGCTGCGCGGCCATCATACCCGGCGGCGCCGCAGCACGCCCCACCCATTGCACCGATTGTCTCTGGGAATTGGTATGAGACGCTTGCGGCTGGGATTTTTCAGATGCGCTTCAGTTCAGCAAACCTTGGTAGAGGAAAAATCCGTAGGCCGCGACCAGCACCCAGCCGATAAAACGCGGCATTTGTCCGAAAACGGCGACGAAGAAGAGATGCACCAGCGTCGCGCCGAGGAGAATCAACATTCCAATTTGAAAAAACGGCGGCACAACCATCGTGTGATACAGCGCGTAAATGCCGAGGCACAGCGGGATCGAGATGTGTGAATCGCCGACCTGCGAGGCATAGACCGTTTCCGGCTGCCCGCGCCAGCCGTAGTAAAGCGCGAGCACGGCGTTGGGCAGCACCATCAGCCAGCCGCTGAGCCAGCCGATATGTTCTTTGATGAAGCCGGTCTGGATGTGGTTGGTCCACGCCACCAGCCAGCCGGTGCTCACGTAAATGCCATAGGCGCAAACGCCGAGCAGCGCCAGATCGAACGGCAGCGTCCAGCCCAGCGATTTGCCCTGGCGCACGTTGGCCTTGAGCACTTCAAAAAAGTGGAAGCATTGCCAGAATAAAAACAGCCCGACCAAAACCAGGCCGTCGTTGAAATTCAATTCACCCTTGCGTCCAAGCGCCCAGACCGCGCCGGTAAAAAACAAAACCGCCGTGAGCGTGAGCAACAGCGAAAGCCGGTTGAGTTCATGCGCCTTGCTGCCGGTTTTGCCCTTTTTCTTTTGCTGCGGCAATATGCTCATTCGCCACAAAATCGCGGGCAGGCCGATGACGAGCGTCATGTTCGTGACGTTGTTGACGAGCGAATTTGTCATCACGTCCGCGCCGTTGCCATTGTTGCGGCCGAGGATGAAGGCAAAGATGAGATTGCCCATGCCGGAGCAATACGGCATCACGAGCGTGCCGAGCACCGTGCCTTCGAAGCCGCGCTCGCTCATCACCTCGAGCCGCCAAATCATCAGGAACGACGCGGCGATGAACAGCGCCAGAAACAGCCACGGCGCATAAGGCCCTTTGGCTTCAAACCAATAAATGAAGGGGTTCAGCACGTGCAACGAAGTCTAATGAAAGCAATTTCCGGGCGCGACATTGAAGTTTTGGAGAGACATGGATTTCACGGATTAACACGGATTGAATCTGCGAAAATCTGTGCCATCCGTGTCAAAGATTGGTCGAAAACCAGCGTGTGCGTGGCCCGCCGTTTCTGAGTTCGTGACCTCAAAGCAGGGAATCAATACGCTACAAGGCTGAGGGGCGGGAATGGTGTAGGGAGCCCGAAGGGCGACCGGAACCATTCCCGCCCCCGGCGGCTCAAAACAGGAAAAAACATGAGCAGTAGCAATTCATCCGAAGCTCCAAACAAGACTCCCGAAAAGAAACGCCGTTATCTGAGCGCCGAGAAGAAGTTCCAGATTTATCTGGAAGCGCAGGACGGCGGCAAACCCGTGGGCGAACTTCTCCGCCGTGAAGGTCTCTTCTCGACGGATCTGGCCCGCATCCGGCAGCAGGTCAAGGAGGGGGCGCTCCAACGCCTCAGCGCCAAGCCCGGTCGCCAGCAGAGCCAGGTCAGCACCGAAGCCTACGAGGCCATCAAACATGAACTCCAGGAGAAGGAGCGGACCCTGGCGGATCTGTCGGTCGAACTGGCGATCCTGCGAAAAAAAACGAATGGGGGTTCGTGGGACCGATAACCGGCCTCTGGCTAAAAGAGCAAACCAAACTGGAAATCCTCACCGTGATTGAGACCTCCCAACAACAAGGCGTTTCGGCGCGCCACAGCTGTTCGCTTCTGGCGATCGAACACCGGCGCGTCGTTCGCTGGCAACAGCAGTCCCGTCAGGGACAATGTCTGGCCAACCTCAGCCCCGGCCCCAAAGACCCGCTGCATCGGGTCTTGCCGGAGGAGATCGACCAGATTGTGGCGCTGGCCAAAAGTCAGGAATACGTGGACCTGTCCCATCGCCTCCTGGCGGTGACGGCGTGGGATAAAGGCTTGTTTCAAGCCTCTTTCTCCACCGTCTACCGCGTCCTCAAGGAGCAGAACCTGATGACCGCGCGCGGTCCCAGCCGACCGCACAACGGCCACTCAAAGGCCCCGGTCCGCAAAGCGCTGACCGGGCCCAATCAGCGCTGGTGTTGGGACATCAGCTACCTGTCGACGTTCCAAAAGGGAGAGTATCTCTACCTCTACCTGCTGCTGGATGAATGGTCCCGCAAAGCTGTCCAATGGCGCATCCACTGGCAGCAGACCGCCGAGGAATCCCGCCGCCTGCTGGCGGGCGGCCTGACGGATCAAAACATCCTGGACCTGCCCGAGGAGCAACGGCCCGAAGTCATCAATGATCGCGGCCGCCAGATGAAAGCCAAGCCGATCCAGCGGCTGTGTGAAGATCATGGCATGCCCCAGTTGTTTGCCCGCCCCCGCACCCCCAACGACAATCCGTTCATCGAATCGGCCTTCAGCACCGTCAAACGCGCCCCGGCGTATCCCGGGCGATTCCTGGATGACAACCAGGCCAAGGAATACTTCAGTCGCTACTTTACCTGGTATGACACCGAGCATTACCATTCAGGCATCGACTACGTCACCCCGCAACAAGCCCATCAGGGACTGCGGCCGATCATCGTCGAACAACGACGCACCAAAAAACTTGCCCAGCGCCGCCGGCGCCGGGAAGAAAACCAAAAACAGCAAACCGGCACACGAAAAACAAACAAACGCAAAACAATGCCCGCCGAACTTGTAGCGTAATTACCCCGCGCTTAAGGTCATTGATTCAAAAACGCGCCGAAAGTCAAACGTATCTCAACCGTTTTGTTTGGATTCATCAAGAAGCAGCGAATTTACTTCTGCAAAGATCCCATCAAGTTTCACGTTTTCCACATCTTCGAGCCGTTCATAAACTTGTTGTGATAGTTCTTTCTGAGTATCCAAACGGTTTGCGGGTTTCAGCAGGCGATTGATGAGCTTATCTATGGCGGCTTTAGTTACATGACTTCGTAATTCAGCCTTACGTTGCTGGCGATAAAGTCCGATTGCCCATGAACAATAGGATAATACACCGTATGCAACTGCCGGAATTTGCGAACCTTCGCGCTGAAGAAAGAGCCGCATTTTGTCGTAAATCGCCGACTGATACATCGGAATCAAATCAGCATTATTCAATTGGAGCGGATAACCATTATTCAGCAGTGCTTCATAAGCTTGCCATGCTTCATCGCGGCGTCCGGCTTCTTGAAGGTAAGCTGGCAGCCGCAAGAATGTTTCAATCGGATAAACAGTCTGGCCTTTGCTAATGGCAATGTATGCTCGACGCAATGTGGCAATCGCCCCCCCAATGTCTCCAGATTCTTTTTGAGCGGTTGCTTTGCGAAGCAATTTGCCCGGATCGTTTTCAAAAAATCCAAACATATTTCATTTTCATCCACCAAAACTTGCCAGCGCCCGCTCAATCCGCTGCATCACCTTTTCCTTCCCCAAAACTTCAAGCAGATGATACAGGCTGGGGCCAGAGGTTTTGCCGGTGACGGCGAGGCGGCAGGGATGCACCAGCACGCCGGCTTTTACGCCCAGCGCCTTGGCGGTTTCCTTGAGCGCGGCTTCCAGGCTCGCAGCGTTGAACGCGGGCGCGGCGACAAACGCGTCGCGAAGCTTTTCCAGGCGCGGTTTGTTCTCGGGGATGAAATCTTTTTTCGCCGCCTCGGCGTCGTATTCGATTTTGTCGGTGAAATAGAAACCGGCGTAAATGGGCAGCTCGCTGAACAATTTGAACTTGCCCTTGCACGTGTCGAGCGCGGCCTTGACGTAGGGCAGGGGAAAGGCATTCGTGTTTATCCCGGCCTTGGCGAAGGCGTGGACGGCCAGTTCGTAAAAACGGTCGTCGCCGAGTTCGCGGGCGTATTCGCCCTGGAGCCACAGCAGTTTCTCGTAGTCGAACCGCGCGTTGTGCCGAAGAATTTGCGGCAAATCGAAACGCTTGACGACTTCGTCACGTGACATTTTTTCACGGTTTTCCTTGGGCGACCAGCCGAGCAGGCAAAGATAATTCACCACGGCTTCGGGCAAAAAGCCTCCCTCGGTGTAAGTCGTGAGTGATGCGCCGGTGTCGCGTTTGCTCATCTTCGTGCCGTCGCCGTTCAGGATGAGCGGGATGTGCGCGTAATGCGGCGGCTTCACCCCAAACGCCTGAAAGAGCGCGATGTGCTTGGGCGTGTTGCTCAAGTGGTCCTCGCCGCGGATGACGTGCGTGACATCCATTTCCAAATCGTCAATGACGTTGACGAGATGAAACACTGGCTGGCCGTCCGAGCGCAAAATGACGAAATCGGGATCAACTTCCTCGTGGTCGGTCAATTTGCGGACAACATCGCCGACGACGAGGTCGTGAATCGTGATTGGCTCGCGCTGCATTTTGAATTTGACCGCGCCTTCGTGTTCGTAGGCGAGGCCGCGCGAAAGCAATGCTTCGACGCGACGCTGGTAATTTTCCTTCCGCTGACTTTGGAAATACGGACCGCAGTTGCCTTTGCCCGCGCCGGTGGCGTCGCCGGTGAGCGGGCCTTCGTCCCAGTCAAGGCCGAGCCAGCGCAGGCCGTTGAGGATGACGTCCACGGCCTCCTGCGAATTGCGCGCGGCGTCGGTGTCCTCGATGCGGAGGATGAACGTGCCGCCGGTGTGGCGGGCGTAAAGCCAGTTGAAGAGCGCCGTGCGCGCGCCGCCGATGTGCAAATAGCCGGTGGGCGAGGGGGCGAAACGGACGCGAGGTTTCATGGATGTAATTTAACCACGGGTGAACACGGATATTTTTATCGGGTATCGTCTTTGCGCTTTGCGAGAAATTCTTCCGGCGATTCAGCGCGGATTAAATTTTTCGGAAAATCAAATTTGTTTCGAGTGATAATGACATAGATATCGCTTTCCGTCTTTGCGGAAAAACATTGGAGAGCATCTTCAAAGTCTTTGAAGTTTTGTCCGAGCGCGCTTTTGACCTCTGCTTCACCAACGAGAGTTACTTTGACGAGTCCTTTCAGTTTGCGGAGCAACGACAAGGCTTCATCTCCATTTTTTAATTTGCGAAGTATGTAATAAAGATTGCTGAACGAAAGGGCCGAAACACAAAGTGTGATTTTATCCTGCTCGGCCAGCGCAAAAAGCCTGTGGGCGTATTCTGAAAAAGGCTGGCGGTCGGCCAAGTGATCCAGCACCACGTCAGTGTCGAGGAAAATTTTATCCCCGGCGGCCATGTTTCTTTAGCAATTCTTCGGCGAGAATTTTTTGCTCGTCAAAGTCCGGCGGCAGTTTCACCGACCCGCGCAAATTGTCCGTAATCGGCGTTTCCCCGGCGTGGCTGTCCTTCCAGTTTCGGGCCATAACATTGAGTTGATGCCTGACGACTTCCGTCAATGTGGTATGGCGTGCTTGCGCTTCCTGTTCCGCAAGCACAAGCACTTCATTATCCAAGTTGACCGTCAAGTTAAAACTCATGTTTGAACCTTACTATGGTTGCATGGATTCGGCAAGGAGACAGAAACAAAATTGCCGGTTGTTCCGGCGTCTGTTATGAATTGTCGTCCGTGGCGGGCGACCCGCTCATGCGGTTTTGGGCCAAAACTGCGGCTTGCCGCCTGACCAAAAAAAGGGCATATTATGGGTGATGAAACTCCGAACCGATCTCGTGAAGCACGCCACTCCGGAGGAAGCGCTCAAGGAGGCGCTGGCGAACAATCACCGTTACAAGCCCGAGCCGCTTTTCTCCAAAACTGGAACTGGCAGTCTGTCGTCCGCCACAACCGGGGAGTGTGCAAAAGAGGTCGCGCGCAGCACGGAACGAATTCGGAAAGTTTTGAGGCCGTCAGCCAGGAATGGGAACAAAAACGGCGGCTAGAATCCGCTCTGGGAGAAACCCTGGACTTTCTTCGCGCCCGCCATCGCCGTGCTCCGTTTCTCTTTTTCAATGGAAATACCTTCGCTGACATCGCCCGCACGTTTTCGGATTATCTGTTTGCCGAGTTGCCTCATGGCCGGCGCCGGGAAGCCACATCCGTGGTCGCACACTATGTCGCAGGTGTTTTGGATTGCGAATCCATGTCACAAATTCTGGAATCGCTTTGCGAAAACGCCAATTACAAACCCGGCGACCGCGTGAAGACCCTGCGCGGTTCGGCGCACGGCGTCATCAGGCGGATTCTCGACGATGGCCGCGTGGTCTGGCAGCCGGAGGGCACCCAATCCGAATTGACCGCTTTGCCGGAGAGTTTGCTGCGGGAGAAGAAATCACCACGGCAATGATTTTCGGGATCAGCGCGGTTGGTCCAATTGCTGCAACACTTCGCAAAGAGCGGCCAATCGCGGCACGGGCACGCCGGCCTTTTGCGCCCGGCGGAGCGGTTCGAGAAACATGCTCTCCAGTTCCAACGGTTGGTGGCGCTCGAAATCAATGAGCGTGGACGCCTTGTAAGCGCCCATCGTCCGCGTGCGTTCGATTTGTTCTTCGGCATAGGAAACGGGAATCTCAAACCCCAGCGCGGCGGCGGCGACAATGACTTCCAGCATCAGGTCGCGCAGGAGTTTTTCCCAGCGCGGGTCGGCGAGCAGTTTGTCGGTTGTCAAAACGGGGCCGGGAGAGTGACGGGTGACGGGTGACGGGTGACGGGTGGCGAGGGCTTCGTAGCCTGCCGTGCCGCCGACGCCGAGTCCGTTAAAGGGAATGTTCCAGACAAGTTTTTCCCATTGCGCCCGCGCCAGGTTGTCCGTGACTTTGCAGGGCACGCCGGCATCGCGAAACATCGCTGCCAGCTCGTGCGTGCGTGGCCCGGCCCGGCGCTGAAACTCGCCGAGCACGATCATCCCGTACTCCAGGTGATGGATGACGCCCGGTTTGACGCGATTGAGGCAAACAAAACAGAGTCCGCTGAGAATCTGTTCCGGCGAAAAGAGCCGCGCCAATTGTTCCGTGTTGCCCAAACCGTTTTGGAGCGTGACGACGGCCGTGTGCGGGCCCACGAGCGACGGAAGCAATTTCGGGAATTGATCGTTGGCGGTCGTTTTCAGTCCGATCAGCACAAGGTCGCTCAAACCGATTGCCTCCGGTGTTTTGGCGCATTGCGGGTGGATGGTGAAGTTGCCGGCGGGACTGCGGATGGTCACACCTTTTTGGCGCACGGTCTCGAAGTCGGAGCGGAGCAGGAAATGGATTTCCCGTCCGGCGCGACCGAGCATGGCGCCGTAGTAACTCCCCACGGCCCCGCAACCGACAACGGCGATTTTCATCACTCGAAATCGTCCTCGTTCCCGTTTTCACCCCTCGTTCTCGATTCGATTGCGAGAACGGCGACGAGGACGGGCAGGATTTTGAAACAAAAAAGAGCGCCCTGAAAATCCAGAGCGCTCTTGAAAGCGGGTAAAATTACTTGCCGCCGAGGATGGCGTCCTTCGCGGCTTTGGCGACGCGGAACTTCACGACGCGCTTGGCCGGGATCGAAATGGTTTCGCCGGTCTTGGGGTTGCGGCCCATGCGGGCGGCGCGGTTCTTCAGCACGAGCTTGCCGATGCCAGGCAGCGTGAAGGTGTCCTTCGCGTGCTTGTAGGCGAGGGCGGCGATGTTTTCGAGGATTTCCACCGCTTGCTTTTTGGAGATTTGAGCCTTCTCAGCAATTGCGGCGGCGAGTTGGGATTTCGAGAGTGCGTTTGCCATAATCGGTGTCCTTGATGTTTGTTGTTTTGCGGTTTTGGTTAAAAAGTCATTTGACTTGGGTAGAATTAAAGGAGTTCACCCGCGTTGTGCAAGCAAAAAAACATAAAAAATAAGGCTTTCTTTTCACCGCCTGAGACCCGGACTTGACTTCGCGGAACATTTTCACACCATCCGCCCGTGGCACTCTTCACAATTCAGAGCGAGTTTCACTACGAAGTCGTCCGCAAAATCTTTGAGGGCGGCATGGGGATTGTCTATGAAGCCGAGCAGAACGGCGCGCGCAATTTCGCCAAGCGCATCGCCATCAAGATCATCCGCTCCCATTACGCGAGCCAGAAGATGTTCATCGAGAATTTCATCGGCGAGGCCAAGCTCGTCGCCGATTTGATCCACACGAACATCGTCCAAACCTACCATCTCGGCGAAACCAACGGCGTTTGTTTCATCGCCATGGAATTGATTCGTGGCGTGAATCTGGAGCAATTCACCCGCCAGCTGGCCGACAAACGCCGCGTGTTGCCGAAGGAACTCGCCGTGTTCATCACCAGCCGGGTCGCGCGCGGGCTGGCCTACGCGCACGCCAAAACCGACAAGGACGGCAAGCCGCTGGGCATCGTTCACCGCGACGTGAGTTTCAAGAACATCATGATCGCCTTTGAGGGCGACGTGAAGCTGACCGATTTCGGCGTCGCCAAGGCGCGCGGCTTTCTGACCGATCAGGAAGGTGAAGTCATCGCCGGCAAGGCCGATTACATGAGTCCCGAACAGGCCGATTTTCAAATCACCGACAAGCGTTCCGACCTTTTTTCCGTCGGCGTTGTGCTGGCGCATTTGTTGCTGGGGCGGAATTTGTTCAAAGGTGAAAACGCCGAGGAATCACGCAGCCGCATCCTGAACCAGCCGATTCCTGATTTTTGCGCGCTCGACTCGCGGATTGACGACAAACTCAACGACATTCTGCATCACTGTCTCGCGCGTGATTTGACCCGCCGTTACGCGACCGCCGACCAGTTGATGTACGATTTGGAATACTACATCTACCACGGCGGTTACGGCCCGACCAACGAGACGCTCGGCAAATTCATCCGCGAACTGTTCGGCCAGACCGCTTCCCACATGGCCGAGGACACGCACGTTAAAACCATCATTCTCGAGGAAACCGCGCGGCTCAACGAACGCGCCAAATAAATGAAACGCGCTCCCGCCCAAACCGTCAAACTTGGGCTGATTCAAACCGCCTGTTCCGCCGACCCGGACGCGAACTTGAAAAAAACGCTTGCGCTCGCCGACCGCGCGGCCCAACGCGGCGCGCAAATCATTTGCACGCAGGAATTATTCCGCTCGCAGTATTTTTGCCAGAGCGAAGACCACAAAAATTTCAAGCTCGCCGAACCCATCCCCGGCCCCAGCACCAAGGCTTTCTGCAAACTGGCCAGGAAACACAAAGTGGTCGTCATCGCCTCGCTCTTTGAGAAACGCGCCGCCGGCGTTTATCACAACACCGCCGCGATCATTGACGCCGACGGCTCGTTGCTGGGCATCTACCGCAAGATGCACATTCCGGACGACCCGCTTTACTACGAAAAATTTTATTTTACGCCCGGCGACCTCGGCTTCAAGGCCTGGCCGACGCGTTACGGCAAAATCGGCGTGTTGATTTGCTGGGACCAATGGTATCCGGAAGCCGCGCGGCTCACCGCCTTGCAAGGCGCGCAAATCCTGTTTTACCCGACCGCCATCGGCTGGCATCCCAGTGAAAAAAAGAAATACGGCGAACGCCAGCACAACTCGTGGGAAACCATCCAGCGCAGCCACGCCATCGCCAACGGCTGCTACGTCGCCGTTGCCAATCGCATCGGGCATGAAAAACTCGTGGGCAAAGGCATTGAATTCTGGGGTCAAAGTTTTGTGGCCGGAACTTCCGGCGAAATTCTTGCCAAAACCGGCGCGCATAAAGAGGAAATTTTGATTGTGCCCGTTGACCTCGCCAAGGTGGACACCGCGCGCACGCACTGGCCATTCCTGCGCGACCGGCGGATTGATGCTTACGGAAATCTGACGAAGCGGTTGGTGGATTGATTTACAAACCCAGCGTGCGTCGCAACGCCGCATCCACGCGCGCCATGTTTTTCACGCGTCCAAGTTTCCCGGCAATGGCCTTGGCCAACACCGTCGCAAGATTGTCCGTCATCACGACCGAATCCGTGCGAAGTCCCGCCTCTTTGGCTTCGGGAGAATTGAGCGGCATAAAGACGTGGCTGGGATGATCGCGCCGCGCGAGATTGCTCGTAATCATCAAAACCAGAACTTGCGAAAGACCTGTGTCAAGATTGTCCGCCTCAACGACGAGCGCTGGACGGCGTTTGAAAGTAACGAGGTCGCTGTTCGGAAACCACACCAGCACCACGTCGCCACGATTAAGGCCGGTCATACGCTTCCATTCCTGGTGCGTTCCAATCTTCCTCCCAGGCGGCCAGCTTGCCGCGCATTTCAGCGGACTCGCGGAGCGTCAACGGCGCGGCCTGTTCTTGGGCCGGATGCCGGGCCAATTGCTCAATGATTTCCAATACCGCCGTCTGCGCGGACTCCGGAAGCGATTGCGCTTTATGAAAGATTTTTTCAGCCGTGCTCACGGCGGCAACTTAAACCAAAGCCATCCCGTCGGCAAGAGCCGCCTGAGGTTTGGGAAAACATTTGGGAAAACATTTGGTTGCCTGTCATTACTGACGGACGTAGATTGCCTTCACTATTATGCCAGCAACTTTGGAACAAGTGACCGAAGAAGTTCGTGAGCTTTCCCGGCAGGATCGCGAGCAAT
>DAIRTX010000010.1:0-66319 GCA_036803685.1 Verrucomicrobiota bacterium
TCGTGTTGTAAATCACCTGGCCGGGCACGGTGTAAAGCTGGAACTTCGTCTTGAAGCCCTTGATGGTCATCGCCTCAATCGGCAGAAAATCGAAGAACAGCGTGCGGTCGGAACTCGTCGCCAGCGACACGAGTTTGCCCTTGTTGCCCGCGGCGGTTTGTACATGGTCGTGGACTTGCACGAGGTTGGTCGTCTTGCCGCCCATGGCCGGGCCGTAATAGACGATTTTAACCTGCAATTCCTTGGTGGCTTGGTTGATGAGGGCCATAAAATTTTATTGTTTTTTGCGGTCGAGTTCGGCGGCCAGCGCAGCCAGTTGCACGGTTGGCAGCGCTTCTCCCGCGCGACCGAACGCGGCGAAATAGACGGCGTTCACGCGGAAAATTTTCCACGGCACGTTGCCAACGGTGAAATTGAAATTATTCAGCGCGCCCATCCGCAATTCCCTTGTGCTCTGGCTCACGCGGTCAAAAATTTGCGGCAAAAACGCCGCGAGCGTGTCAGCGTTGAGGTCGGGCGGAATCTGGCTGGCCACTTTCAAACCGTCCGGCAACGCCACGAGGGCGCCTACCACTCCGGGCAACGCCATCGCGCGGGCGACGATTTCGTTTGGCGTCGCGTGACGGCTGGAGAAATCCGTCGCCGGCCTTTGCGAACGTTTGTATTCGGTTTCGTCCACTCTGGGAGCCTCGGCGGTGTCGCTCCAGATATAGTAGTTTGTGTCCGACAGCTTGGCATCCACCGGCTTGAGGGCGGGACGGATCGCCTGCGGCTCCGGCGCTTTCACCGGCGGTTCCGGCATTTTAGCCGGCGGTTTCGGCTGCGGTGTTTCGGGTTGCGGAAAAGGTTTCGGCTGCAGTGTTTCGGGTTGCGGAAAACCAAAAAACAAGTTCGGGATTTCAGCCGGCGGCCGTTTCGCCGGCTGTGACCGGGGCGCCGTTTTTTGTCGTGCGAAAAACAGCGGGGCGATGACATTCAACGGCAGTTCCAATTCGATGCCATCGTGGAGGACGGACGCCGGCGGGGGCGTGGGTTTGATCAAAGGCCGCAAATTTTGCCAGGTGAAGGTTATGCGTCCGCGTTTCAACGCCGGTTCAATCAAGTTCGCCGGCAACAAAACTTGGGCATTTGCCAGATTCGACTGTCTGATTTCGAGTCGCAGTCCTTCCGGCCAATTTTCCGAGAGTGCGGCCAATGGTGCGGAAATGGCCGCCGGTTCAACCGGAATTTGCGGCGCAGGTGAAGAAATGGGTGCAACAGGTTTCGGCGCGCCATTGCTTCGCGACGTGACGACGCTGGTTGCAGGCGTGGGGGCGTGCGGCATGAACGGCGGCGGGGGCGGAGTCGTGGCGCTGGTGGCAGGCGTAATGGCGCGTGAGGCAAACGAAAACGATAGCGGCGTGGTCATTCGCAACGGTGGCATGGCGGCGGACGGCGTGGGTTTGGTTGCGACGGAAATTTTGACCCCTTCTCCGTCGGCGCCAAATGGTCCGGTGATGTCTTCGGTGACTTCGACGTGTTTCTGGGCGGAGCGGCGTGACAGCAGAGCGGGATTCAACCGGGTGAGGATTTCATTGAGCGGCAGCATCACTGGTTTGTGGTCATGCTCGCCGCCGGAATTGACGAACACGCCCGGAGCGGCCGTTCGCAATTCACCGAAAGCGATTTTCACGGAGCCAAACGCGAGTTGCGTGAGAATTTTTTCCAGCGGAACGGCAATCATCATCCCTGCGGGCGGTGTTTGCATGACTTTCGCGCGCAAATCCATCGGCATCGCGGCAAGGATTGATTGCAGGGGCAGTTGCAATTCATCGGGGTTCTCTGCTGGCGCGGGCGGCATTGTGGATGCCGGGGATGCCGGCGGCGCCGTTTGCGGGCGCGCGGCGGCAGCTGGTGCGACTGTCACGGGCGGTGCGGCAACGACGCGCGCGCGCGGCGTTTGGGGTGCGGTTGCTTCATCATCGTCGAGGCGATGCAGCAGACCTCGGAGCAACCCGGCGAACTTTATTTTCACACTGTTTGACATGGCACTCATGCTTCACTGGCGGCCGGTCAACCGGCAGGTTCCTTTGTTTCAGCAGGAAGCACGCCATGGTTGGTTTTTATTTAACTTAGCCATCCGAACCTTTGAAAGGAGCGTTGGGCGGGTGGAAAATTTGTCTCAGCGTTGGACTTCTTTGTCCCTAGTCTGTTCACATTCTGGCATTTAGATTTTCTTGCCGCCCGGTCTCAATTGGGAACGCCGATTGCTTCCTCTTAATTAATTTGCGCTGTTGGCATTTTTCGCGCTTGTATTTGCGGAGCGGCAGCGTTAGCGATTAACGCCATCGGAATGGAAATGCGCCATAAAATTCTCGTTTTGGATGACGATGCAGACTGGCTGAACTTGTGCAACGAAATGTTTGCGCACCTTCCCAGCGAGCCTGAAATCCGCACCGTCGCGTCGGGCGCGCGCGCATTGGCGCTCCTGGAAACCGAGCCGTTCCGGCTATTGGTCTGCGATTTGAAGATGCCGCGCATGGACGGCCTGCAGGTGCTGTCCATCGTCCGCCGCCGGTTTCCCGAATTGCGCACGGTTGTTTTGAGCGGGCTGGAAGACGAGGAATTTCGCTCGCGCGCCTACGCCCTGGGGGTGGATTTGTTCTGGCTCAAAACCGACATGCAGGTCAATTCGCAGATGTTTCTGGACTGTATTGAATCGCTTTTGGGACGCGACATGGAAGGCGGCTTTCGCGGCATTCAAAGCAAAAGCCTCATGGACATCATCCAGATGGAATGTCTCTCGCGCACTTCCACCGTGCTGCGCATCACGCGCGGACCGCTCGTGGCAAAACTTTGGATTCAAAACGGCGAATTGATTGACGCTGAAACCGAAGGCGCGCGCGGCGAGGCGGCGTTCCTCAGAATTCTCGCATGGAAGTCCGGCACGTTTGAAAATTTGCCCGCCGAATCCGGGCGCGAACGCACCATCACCAGACCCGTCAATGCCCTGCTGCTCGAATCCGCGCAGGCGATTGATGAAACCGCTGATTCCGTCGAGCCCGGGTCCATCGAGCAAACTGCTCACCGAAAAACCATTTGGAAACTTGCGCTGCTCACGCGCGAAGGCGCGGAATTCGTCATCGTTGTGCCGCCCGAAGGCCAGGGCGAAATCGAAACCATGGGCACGCAACCTTCCGAGCCGCTCGCCAAATGGGCGCGCCGGGCCGTCGAAACCGCCAAACGTCTTGGGGAACGGATCGAAGCCGGGCCGCTTTCGCACATCGCCGGCCATAATTTGGAACGTCAGATGCTTGTTTTGAACCGGGAAAACGAGTGTTTTCTCGTTGGCTGGCCGCCGGATGTCGCTGCCGGACCATTATTTGAAAAAAGCAAAAAACTTGTTTCGTCATGGGATTCTTAAAACGATTTTTCCGTTCTCGTGCGGCAGTCCAGCAACTGCCGGCCGGCAGTGTCGCCGTGGACCGCAATGGCCACGTCCTCACGTACACCGTCTCGTCCGCCTATCCCAAGGAGTTGCTGCGCGACATCGGGCAGGAAGTGCTGTCCCTCTTCCGCGAGGCGCGCGCGGCGCAAATGCCGCTGGCCGAAGTCAGCATCCATTTCGCCAGCCTCCACATCACCGGCCGCGAATTGCGCGGCGGCGCCATCATTTTCCTGTTCCCGCACGCCGCTTTTTCGCCAATAGCAACCCGACCACGCTTATGACCGCCAAAGAACTCAACCAACTGGTCACTCAGATTGAAACCCACATTGAGTGCTGGAAACAGTTCAACTATTTCATCAACGTCGCGCGCGGAAAAAAATTCGGGCCGGCGGAAGAAGGTCATTTTCTCGAAATTAAAAGCATCATCGTGCAGGAGATTGAACTGATTTACGCCTCCATTGAAGTCGCCTCGCCCACGCGCGACGAAATCCACGCGCTCATCGGCAACGCGCCGTCGTTGCGCTACCTCAGCGAAATGAGCGAAGGCGCGCTCCGCAGCCTGGAAAGCCAGTGGCACAAAATTTACATCGCCTGGCACTCCATCCTGGGCCAGCTCAAGGTCAAACAGCACGCCGAGGAAGTTAAAACCTTCTGGAGATCAAAAAAGTAACGTCCGTGACACTTCTTCCTTGCCTGCCGCGCCTGTTTCGCGTCCAAATGATTCATGCCTGACTGGATTGCCGTTGTCATTTTGGGGATCATCGAGGGAATCACCGAGTTCATTCCCGTTTCGTCCACCGGCCATCTGCTGCTGGCGGAGCACCTCCTGAAAGTCCACAAAAGCGACCTCTTCAACATCGTCATCCAATGCGGCGCGGTCATCGCCATCCTGCCGCTGTTTCCCCAACGCCTTTACACATTCGTTTTCGAATGGCGCCAGAAGGAAACACAGGATTACCTGCTGAAAATTCTCGCCGCCTTCGTCATCACCGGCGCCGTGGGGTTCGTCCTCGACAAAAAAGGCTTCAAACTCGGGGAAAACCCGGCACCCATCGCCTGGGCATTGCTCATCGGTGGCGTTGCCTTCATTGTCATCGAATGGTGGCTGCGCGGGAAAAAATTGAGCAATGAAATCACCTGGCCCGTTGTCTTCGCCGTGGCCGTCGGCCAGTTGATCGCGGCGGTTTTCCCCGGTTCGTCCCGTTCCGGCTCGACGATTTTGCTGGCGCTGTTACTCGGTTTGAACCGCCCGGCGGCGACGGAATTTTCCTTTCTCGTCGGCATTCCAACGATGCTCGCGGCGGGCGGCCTGAAAATTTTCAAGGCATTGTATCATCCCGTCGCCAATGCGCCGCATGAAAGCTGGGGAATGGTTTTACTGGCGACCGCCATTGCAGCGGTGGTTTCCTTTATTGCTGTGAAATGGCTGCTGCGCTACGTGCAAACGCACACGTTCAACGCGTTCGGCTGGTATCGCATCGCGCTGGCGATTGTCATTTTTGTTCTGATGCGATAGGGGCTGGGTTCTGGCGTCTTGGTTTTGGGGAAGGACTCGAAAACTCCTGTTGCCCCAGACGCCAAATCCCAGATGCCAGACGCGAACCTACGGCGCCGGCGCGGGAATAAAAACTTTCTGCCCGACCTTGAGGTTTTTCGGATCCAATCCCGGATTCGCCTTCAAAATCTGGTCCGACGTCACCTTGATGCCCTGATCGCGATACGCCTTGGCAATGATCAAAAGCGTGTCGCCCGCCGAGACTTTGTATTCGTAACCGTTTTCCTTGCCGCCTGGGTTTGAACCGCCGGTTGCCGAATTTGTGGTCACTGTCGGGGTTGGCTTGCGTCCCGAAGACGAACCGGCGACTTTGCCGAGTTTTCCGATTTCCTTCAAAATCAATTCCCGGTCCTCCTGCCGTTTCTTGTCAATTTCCTGGACCTGATCGGCGAGTTTCTTCAAATCGTCTTGGTTCGCGCCGGGTCCGTTTAACTTGTCCCGCAGTTCGCTGATTTCCTTTTCCAGCGCGGTGGTGTGCTTGGCCTGCACCGCCTGCGCATCGCGCAGGTCCTGGAACTGGCCGTTGAGTTTGTTGATTTGTTGCTGGGTCGCGTCGTCCTGGGCGCGCGCCGCGGCAACGGAAAAACTCAAGACTAAAAACCAAACTGGAATCCTTTTCATGCGCTGACAATAAACCGCCCAGCGCCCGCGTCAAGTCGCGTCCAATCGTCCGTATTTCCGGATCTCCGGCCAGATCCAGGCCACGGCGACAACGGTCAGGATGGTCCCCACGCCGCCGGACACGACGGAAATCACCGCGCCGGTGACAATCATGTTCCCGATGGTCGGTCCGAAGATTTGCGCGACGGTGCCGGACTCAAAGCCGCCCAGTTCGTTCGACGTGCTGATGAAGAGGTTGTTGACGGCGGAGACGCGCCCGCGCTTGTTGTCCGGCGAGAGCAACTGCACCAGCGTGTGCCGCACCACGACGCTGATGTTGTCCACCGTGCCGCACATGAACAGCATGAGGAACGAAAACCAATACCACTTCGAAAACCCGAACGCGATCGTGCCCAGGCCGAAGGCCGCCACGGCCCACAGCATGGAACGCCCGGCCTTTTGCAGCGGCGGGCGGTGGTTCAGGATGAACACGCAGAGCACGGAGCCCATGGGCAGCGCCGCCTGCAGGAACCCCAGCCCGCCGGGTCCGACAAACAAAATCTCCTTGGCATAAATCGGCAGCAGCGCCGTCGCGCCACCCAGAAACACCGCGAACATGTCGAGCGTGATGATGCCCAGGATGATTTTGCTCGCATAAACGAACTTGAATCCCGTCAGCAGGGCCTGGAGGGTCATGGGTTCCTTGACGGCGACGGTGTGTTGCCGGCGCACCATGCCGATGAGGACGCAAAAAACCAGCGACGCCAGCGCATTGAGCACATAGACCAGCGCGGCGGGAGAAGTCGTATGCCGGGACATCGCGGCGATGATGGCGCCGGCCGCCGCCGGCCCGACGATGCAGGACAGTTGAAACATGGCGGCGTTCCAGTTCACCGCCCGCGAGAAATTCTTCCGATTCACCAGCGCCGGCAAAAAGGCGGCGTTGGCCGCCCACGAAAACGTGCGCGCCGTGCCGCCGATGAACAGGCAGACGTAAATCCAATAAACCGGCGCCTGGAGCGCCGAAATCACGGCTATCCCGAGACTCGCCGCCGCCATGACCGCGGTCATCAGCACGATAATGCGTTTGCGGTTGTAGTTGTCCGCGATGTGCCCGGCCGGCAGCGTGAACAAAAACATCGGGACCATCAGCGTCAGCCCTACGAGGCCCAGCGCCAGGGCGGAATAGGGAGTCTGGCAAGTCCGCTCATAAATTTCCCAGCCGAGGGCCATGGCGAACATCTGCTGGCCGAGCACCGCCACGAAGCGGCCAATAAGATAAAGCGTGAAATCCCGGTTCCGGAAAATGGCATACGGATGCTCGTCACCGGTTTTCACCGGTGGCGACGGCAGATCTTCTGGCGATTCGGCTTCGTGCATGGGCGCGATGGCCTTCAATTTAGCTTAAAATCTCCGCTGGTCGAGCCGTTTGGAGTTCTACGTTTACGCGGCAAAGAAGACAAGGCTGGTCAGACCGTCCCGCCGGGCGGGACGGGACACCGGACGGAGAGAACCGGCTCCGCCTTGATTTGCGGTGGCCGCCGGCCGCCGCTACAATCATTCGCATGAACGGGCAAAATGAAAATCCACCACGCTACCAATGGCCGTGGTTTGTGCTGGCGGCGTTTTTGCTGGGCGTGGCGCTGGCGATTGTGTGGATGAGCTTTGCCGTCCATCGGGAAAAAGAGGAGCGCGATCTTAACGCGCCGTTACCGGGCAGCACGACGCGTTAAGGGCATCGCGGTTGGAGTTCAATCCCGCCCTGCGGGATTGCCGCCGGGAACACGCTGACCCAGGCTGCGCCGCAGGCTTCGCCGAGGCGAGAGCGTGAACTCCAACGATGGGCGCGTTAATTGGCTTTCAAAAGACGCTCGAACTTTTTGATTACATCAGGATTTTTACCTGCGACGTTGTTGGTTTCGCCCGGATCAGTTTTGAGATTGTAAAGTTCCAGTGGCGCATCGGCTTTTGAACGCATAACCTTCCAATCTCCCATGCGAACGGCCTGGGCCTCATCGCGACTTTGGAGCTTCCAATAAAACGACTCATGCCGGTTGGTTTGGATTTGGTTAAACAGCGCCGGCAAAATGGAAATGCCGTCAATGTTCGTCGGCGATTGGATCAGGGCTATGTCCGTCGCCGTCGGCAAAAAGTCCCACGCCGCGCAGGAAAAATCGCTGACCTGGCCGGCGGGAATTTTACCGGGCCAATGCGCAATCATTGGCACTCGCAGGCCGCCGTCGTAAAGGTCGCCGCGGATGCCGCGAAACGGCCCGGCGCTTTGGAAAAATTTTGGACCAACGCCGCCATTCGTTTGTGGCCCGGTGTCACTGGTGAAAAAAATCACCGTGTTGTTTGTCAGGCCGAGCTTTTGCAATTGTTCGAGCAGTTGCCCGATGTAGCCGTCGAGCCGCGCAATCATGGCGGCTTTGTTTTTTTCCGGCTGCGGCCACGATTCGCCGGAGAACGGCGCGTCGGTCGGCACTTGCATTCCATTGCCGGTGCGCGCCTTTTCGGCGGTGTTCGCACGCAGTGTCGTATAATTCACCAGCAGGAAAAATGGCCGGTAGCGGTTGACCCGGTCAGGTTGATTGTTTTTGACGAAGTTTATCGCTGCTGTCGTGAACAGGTCGGGAAGGTATTGGCCTTTTTTTTCGCCGGTGTTCGGATACAGCATTTCCCTGCCGTGAAAACCGGTCGTGGGATCATGCCGCCAGATGTAGTCGGCGTAATAATTTTCCGCATCGGCGGAATCGAAGTAACCGGCGAATTCATCAAAACCCTTGTTCCATGGCGCGCCACTCGTGCCGTCACCACCCAAATCCCATTCGCCAATCAAGCCCGTATGATAGCCGGATTGCTGGAGCACTTGCGCGACGGTGATGTCGTCCGCCGTCAGCGGCACGTCCACGTCGGCGCGCTGTTTCAAGTGACCCGAATCCTTGCCCAGCATTAACGCCGCGCGTGACGGTGAACTCACCGCGTCGCCCGCATAGTAACTCGTGAAGCGAATGCCCCCGGCGGCGAGCCGGTCGAGATTCGGCGTCTGCAATTTTGTCTGGCCGTAACAACTCAAATCGCCGTAGCCGAGGCCGTCGGCGACAATCAGAACGATGTTCGCCCGGCGTGGCATGGGCGGTGGTGTGGCGTTGGTAAAGACAAGTTCGGCGCGGGCACCGGGCGTAAATTCAAGCACCGCAACGACCAGCAACGCACGGGTGAATATCCGGCCAAAACGATTGAAGCGAATTGATTTCATTGTGAACTTTGATTCTGGAAAGTCCGGCGCGTTCAAAGCAATTCTTTTCGGCGGCGATTAAATTTATCTTGCCGGACTGTTGGCGGCGGGGGCAGGGATTGGATCGCGGATTCGACCGTCATTTCCTTCAAATCCTGTCGTGGATAATCCAATTGATAGAGGCGCAGCCGCATGGGTGATTGATAGCAACGGGTCGAACCCGATGCGGTGACGGCGGAAATGGTCATGACCGTCACTTCCAAGCCGGTCAGATCACGCTCTCCGTCAACGGCAGCCAGCGAAACGAACGACCGGTTATTTTCGATCAACGGCGACAACAGGAATCCGCTGCGGGCCATGCCGGGAACCAGGCGGAAGTCCAGTTGCCGGCCATCGCGCAGGGACACTGCCAGCGTCAACATCGGCGGTTTGTAGAGCGTGGAGACTGCGGAACCCAAAACGGATTTGTTAATTTCCAATTCAGCCCAGAGCGGGCCGTTGTTGGTGGCGGGCAGCCTGATGGGTTCGCCGAAATGGACCGGCAGGTCGGCGAACGGCTGCAGATGAAATTCCCTGGGTGTGGCCGACCGTTTCAAAAGCATAAATATTCCGGCCGTGTCCTTGACGTCGTATCGGGTCAGCAATTCCGGCCACGAAAGGCCATCCTCCAAGGAAGGAAAGTTGTTATTTAGCGGATGGATGTCGAACAATATATTGTCCGGTGCATGAGCGCTCCGCAAATGGGCGGCATTCAACTCCGCCAACTCCGGTGCGTACACGGAATAGCTCTGGATGACCGGCCGCGGATCATACCGCAAGTCGTGCGCAATCAGCACGGCCTGGTTCCAGGGATAGACATCCACCCCCCCCTCAATCGGCGGCAGCGGAAATTTCATTCGAACTTCGGCGAGATTGTTCCCATAGATTTTTCGCAAATGGGCCGGATCGCGAAGCAATTTTGCCGGGGCCAGAATGTTTTTGATGTTCAGCGTCCAGGCAAAATCCACCCATAGCCGTTCTTCCGGCACGTGGGCTTCCCGGTAGCCACGGTTGAAGGTGGACGAACAAAATAAACCAATGCCACCCAGTGCGAGAAAGTTGGCCGGCCAAACCCACCACCTGTTTTTTTGCCAGACCGGCCAGGTCACCGCCAGACAGGCCAGGGTGACGAGCAAAAGCTGCAGCGCGCCGATGATTTCATGGGTTTGATCGTACCGTACACAAACGTGTTTGAAGTTGAGGAACAGGATTGCTCCAAGCCCAATTACAGGAAAGATCCCGAAAAATCGGCGCCGCACCCATGCCGCATAACCCGTTACTGCGATGAGCGTTGCGGTGGCCGCCAGCAGCCATCCCATGTCTTCAATTTCTCCCGCGGTCGTCCACATCATCGCTTCGGTGTAACCGTCCGCCAGCACCCACGAATAGCGGAGATACGGCCAAAGCAGCGACAGGCTTTGTCCGGCGACAATCCAGAAAAACAGAATGCTGGCGGCAAAGAGAGGCACGATCCAGGGAAACCGCCGTCTTCGAAAAACATTGTCCGCGGCAATGACGATAACAACGGCGGTCACGCCGATCATGCCGGTGAACTTGGTCAAAGCCAGCATTCCCGATAAAACGACCAGCAAAACCTGCCGGGCGCTGATGGGGCGGTCCTCCACAAAGAAATACAGAAACAACAGCAACAGGGTCCAGCCAACCATCCGAACGTCAAAATTCTGTTCGACACGCATTCCCGCTATTCCAGCGAAACCGATGAACCAAAACCAGGCGAAGAGTTTGTTGGTCGAGAAGTGACAAGCCACCCGCCATCCTGCCCACCAAAATGCAAACGCAAGCAGGGTACACACCATCACCGCGATGGGAAACGTTGGCGGGTTGTATCCGCCATACAAAAACCCCCAAGGACCGAAGGTAAAGACCAGGTCCCGGCCAAATTGTAAATGGTGTTCAAAGGCCGCGTGCAAAGCCAGTCCCCATGAACCGTCGGGATCGTTCGGCGGATCTGACACCCAGGGGAAAAACAGTGAAAACAGATAAATGAACGCACTCGAGGGAAGCAGCCATTTCCCGGCTTTTAACCAATTGGGGGAGGAAAAATTCAAAGCCATGGTTCAATCAGTTTTCTTGCCGAAATTAGAATCCAACGGAACCAGACGGGCAACCATGAAACTGGGAACCGTTGCCAGCAGCACCCACACGAAGAAATGCGGATAACCGATATGTTCCTGCAACCAGCCGCTCCACATCCCGGGCAGCATCATGCCCAGCGCCATGAAGCCCGTGCAAATCGCGTAGTGCGCCGTCTGATGTTCGCCGCGCGCGATGTAAATCATGTAAAGCATGAATGCCGTGAAACCGAAGCCATAGCCGAATTGCTCGACGGCGACGCCCGTGCCAATCGCCCAAAAATTGTCCGGTTGCGCATAAGCCAGCCAGACGAACACCGCATCCGGCAGATGAATCGCCAGCAACATCGGCCACAGCCAGAATTTCAATCCGTGGCGCGCCACAACAAAACCGCCGAGCAATCCACCGAGCATCAACGCGATGACGCCAATCGTACCGTAAGCCAGACCGACTTGTTCGTTCACCAATCCCAGCCCGCCTTTTTCGCGCGGATCGAGCAAAAACAGTTGAACCATTTTAACGAGTTGCGCCTCGCCCAGCCGGTAAAGCAGTAAAAAGAGCAGGAGCACGACGATTTTTGGCTTTTGGAAAAACGTGCCGAAGGTTTTAAAAAAACCGGCGAAGAAAGTTTCTGACGAACCAATCCCCTCGGGGTGATCCGCCGGTGGCTTGGGCAGGATGAAACAGTGATAAATGCCCAGACACAAAAAAAATCCGGCGACGAACACAAACGCCATCAACCATGCGGTCGAATAATCGCCGGTGCGCTGGTAAAATTTTCCGGCCAGACTTACCAGCCCGCCCTGTGCGCAAATCATTGCCACGCGGTAAAACGTGCTGCGGATGCCGCTGAAAAACGCCTGCTCGCGTTCGGTCATCGCCAGCATGTAAAAACCGTCCGCCGCGATATCGTGGGTCGCGGAACTGAATGCCAGCAACCAGAAAAATGCGAGCGTGAGCTGGAAAAAATGCGGCGCGGGAATGGTCAGTGCCACACCCGCCAGACCCGCGCCGAGGAGCAATTGTGTCATCCAAATCCACAGCCGCCGGGTTTTGAGCAAATCCACCACCGGACTCCACAGCGGCTTGATGACCCACGGCAGATAAAGCCAGCTCGTGTAGAACGCAATGTCCGTGTTCGACACGCCGAGGTTTTTATAAAGCACCAGCGACACTGACATCGCCAGCGCATAAGGCAGTCCTTCGGCCACATAAAGCGTGGGAATCCAAAACCACGGACTGCGGGAACTGATTTTTGCGTCGGCCATCCGCCCTTGAGTAACAGGCCGGAGTCGCGGGCGCAAAAATTTTCGGGCTTGCACTTTGGCTCGCACCCTGCGTTGAGTCAGCGTATGACCGGCGCATTTCTCAATGCATTGGGCATTTTAATCGGCGCGCTTTTGGGGCTGGTGATGCCCAGACCGCTGTCCGTCCGAACGCAGGTTTTCTTTCGTTCGGCACTCGGCGTGTTCACCATTTTCTTCGGCCTGTGGCTCGTGTGGTTCAGTGTCAACGGAACTTTTTTGTCCGCATTGAAGCAAATATTCATTGCCGTGCTTGCCATAACCTTGGGTTTTTGGATCGGCAAACTGTTGCACCTGCAAAAGTTATCGAACCGGCTTGGCCGTTACGCGGGCAATTTGGTCGTGTCCGCGCAATCGGACGCGCCGCGCAAAATCGGCGGCGGCTTCATCGCTTGTACCATTTTATTTTGCGCCGCTCCACTGGGCTGGCTGGGAGCAGTGGCCGATGGCTTGCCGCCGATGGAAAGTCCGTCCGGTTATTTCTGGCTGCTGGCGGTCAAAGCCGTGATGGACGGTCTGGCCATGACCGGTTTCGTGAAAATATTTGGCTGGCCGTCCGCCCTGTCGGCGTTTCCGGCTTTCATTTTTCTCAGCGCCATCACGTTCGCCTGCCAGTTTTACGCGAAACCGTTTCTCGCCGCGCACGGGCTGGTTGATCCGGTCAATGCCGCCGCCGGCCTGATCGCGTGTGCCATTGCGTTGATGATTTTTGAAGTCCGCCGGGTCGAACTGGCGAATTTTCTGCCGGCCCTGGCTGTCGCGCCGCTGCTCGCGTGGTGGCTGAAATAAATTGTCCGATTCCGCGTTGTGCGGCCATGTATAGATGATGAGCGATGATATGACGTTGATGCGGGAGTTCGCCGCCAATCAATCCGAACCGGCGTTTGCCGCGCTGGTGGAACGGCACATCGGCCTCGTCCATTCGGCGGCGGTGCGGCAGGTGGGCGACGCGCATCTGGCGGAGGAAATCACCCAGGCCGTGTTCATCATCCTTGCGCGCAAAGCCGCGTCGCTCGGGCCGAAGACCATTCTCTCCGCGTGGCTGTATCGCACCACGCGCTACGCGGCGGCGGACGCGCTCAGAGCCAGACGCCGCCGTCAGGCCCGCGAACAGGAGGCATTCATGCAATCCACTTTGAACCAACCGGACGTCGACGCCTGGGCGCAACTCGCGCCGCTGCTCGACGACGCCCTGGCCGAACTGGGCGAAACCGACCGCACCACGCTGGTGCTGCGGTTTTTTGAAAACAAAACCGCACGCGAAATTGCCAAGGCTTTGCGGATGGAGGAAGCCGCGGCGCAGAAACGCGTGGCGCGGGCGCTGGAAAAACTGCGCGCCATCTTTGTGAAACGCGGCGTGACGCTGACGGTCACGGTCATTGCCGGAGCGGTGGCGGCAAACTCCGTGAAAGCCGCGCCGGCAGGATTGGCGGCCAAAATTTTCGTGGTGGCGGCAAAGGGAGCGGCGGTTACAACATCAATAACAACTATTGTGAAAGGAACTCTCAAACTTATGACATACGCAAAACTAAAATTGGCGCTCGGTATCAGCGCGGCAATCGTGCTCGCGGACGGGGCAATTACAATCGCCCTTTCAGAAACCGATAGTGTTGACAATTTGCCGCCAAAGGAAATCGTCAAAAAGGCATTGGAAAAATACGCCTCACTTACGAGTTATAGCGACACGGGGAAAACTGTTTCTGTGCGAAATGGCAAGACAAACATTTCCACCACTTTTAACATCCGGCTGGGACGGACCAATCTCTATCGGATTGAATGGGAACAGACATCGTTTCCAGCAGTTCCAACAAAAGGCGCGGTTTGGTCGGCTGGTGATGGTGATTTTTCATTGTCTGGAGAAACCAGTTATGGCCCGCCCACACGGTATGAGAAAGAACAAAACATGGGTCGTGCTTTGGCCTACGCTGGTCTAGCCGGTTGGGGTGCGGCTAACGCCTTCTTTAATTTGGGTAGTAGTCTAAAAGCCTTGGAATTTGGAACTCGGATTGACGTGGTAAGACAAAAAGACGGAAAAATTGGAGACGCTGATTGTTATGTCATTGCTGGGAAGGCGAACAACCTCACAAGAACAGTCTGGATTGGCAAACGAGATTTTCTTGTGCATCAAAGCCAGGCGATCGAGAAACCTCCGACTCCCATGCCTGCTAATAATTCGGCACTCGATGCGGAATTTGAGCGGGAAGCAAAAGATATACTCACACAAATGCATCGAGATATTACGCCCGAAGCCATTGCTTCAAAGAAATTGGAGCTGCGACAGGCAATGCAAGAAGCAAGCAGTTCAACGACAATTTTGACAGAGACACACGAAAACATCGTCGTGAATCAGCCATTCGCGAAAGAGGATTTTGTTTATCCAGTGCCCGCTGGTTTGCAGCCATTGGAAAAATAATTCAAAAAAGTTTGTCCGGTTTTCGGCTCCGGCGACCAGCCATCATTGCGAATGACACAGGAGCGCGGCGTTCACGCCGCTTCAACTCACGAATCGGAAGCGACGAGACTTTTCCGGCACTGCTCCAGAATGGACGTTGAAGCGGGCTGAAGCCCGCGCTCCGTCCAAAATGTTCGGCCAAGTGATTCACGCTTCCATTTTCCATCCTCCATCCGCTATCCTCGCCGCATGAACTGCATCGTCACCGCCGGACCGACCTATGAGCCGCTGGACGACGTGCGGCGGCTCACGAATTTCTCGACCGGCCGCCTCGGCACGGAGCTGGCCAATTTTCTGGCCGCGCGCGGTCACAAGGTGATTCTGCTCATTGGCACCATGGCCACGCATGGTGGTGAACGGCGCGCGCAGCGGGTGGAAACGTTCACCACAACGGCGGACCTGCGCGAAAAGCTGAAAGCGGTGTCGGCCAAAAAAGTGGACGCGATTTTTCACGCGGCGGCGGTCAGCGATTTCGCGTTCGGAAGAATTTTCACGCCCAACGAATCCGGCAAACTCACCGAAATCAAGTCGGTCAATAAAATTCCCACCCGGCAAAGCAAGTTGCTCGTCGAACTGGTGGCGACGCCCAAAATCATCGCCAAGCTCCGCGGCTGGTTTCCGCGAACGCGGATCGTGGGATGGAAATTTGAAGGGGACGGCGGGCGTGCCGACGCCATCAGCGCCGCCCGGCGGCAAATCGCCGAATGTTCAACGGATTTATGTGTCGCCAACGGCCCGGCCTACGGCGAGGGCTTTGGCTTGGTGGCGCGGGATGGCAAGGCGGCGCATCTGGCCAGCGCACCGCTGTTGTTTGAAGCGTTGGATAAATTTGTGCGTTCCCCGTAGGAGCCGACGGGAGAAGAATCAGACTGAATTCCGAAGTCCGAATTCCGAGATCCGAAAGAAATTCGAACGCCGAAATCCGAAGTGACCAAGCTGGCGGCTCAACCTCCGGTTCCCGGATTCGACATTCGGGCTTCGGGCTTCTTTCGGATTTCGGGTTTCGAGCTTCGGATTTAAAATCGTGAGCCTCGTTACCCCGGCTGCTACAGATGATTCACGCCTCGAAATTTTTCAATTGCCGCAGTCCCAATTTCAACGGCAGCCAGCCGATGCAAAAGGACAGCAGCATAAAGCCGATGATGCCTTCTGCCGCCCAGCTTGCGCGTGCGTGCAGGCCGGCTGCGCCAAACATCAGCAACAGCACGGAGGCCAGGATGTAAAACGAACTCAGCACGAAGCAGAGCGTGCCCCCAAAACCGCTGACGATTTTGTTCAAGTTGGACTCCTTCAGGTTGGGATAAAGGACACCCAGTCCGATGGCGAGACCATTGAGTGCGAACGTCATTACGGTGACGACCGCGGCAAAAAACAGCACGCGGTCCCAACTCATCTTGAGCAGATAACAGGACAGCGTGATGAGGCCGGACGTGACAAACAGCGACGAGATGCTGGCCAGCCAGAACTTGGTTTTGACCACGCGCGCCATGCCCATCGGCGCCAGGCCGATGATCCACAGCCGCCGGCCTTCGAGCGAAAATTGCGGAAACACGAACCGCGTCGTCACCGAGGCGAGATTCAACGAGCAAATGCCGAGATTCAGAAACGCGACCAGGTTGACCCAAAACGGGCTGGTCAACTGGTGCGTGAAGTTTCGCAGGTTGATGATGTAAACCCCCAGCAGGCCGAACAGCATCACCGACTGGCCCCATTGCGTGGTGTCGCGCCAAAACATCCGCAGGTCTTTGACCGCCAGCGCGCGCGTGTCGCGGTCGAGCCAGAATAATTTCGCCGCGATTATTTCGAGCCGGCCGGCGGAATGCCGGCGGTTCTGGCGGGCGTGAAACCAATTCCACCGGCCGCCCGCGCGGCTTTGCACCGCCGACGCCGTGTTGTAAAACACATTGCCAAACCATGTGAACGCAATTCCGCCGAAAAACAGCGTGTAGCTCAACAGCACCAGCGTGAAAAATGCCGCGCCGCGCAGGACGCCCTCGGCCCATTGCAACACGGCCGACGACAGCCAGTAGCTCGGCAGAAACGGAAACATTGTGAATCGCGTCTTGGCGAGCAGCAGATCGAGCGCTTCGAGGGTGCGCTTGTCGAGCAACTCGTCGTCAACCGGCTGGGCCTTCCACCAAAACGCCGCCACCGCCAGCAAAGCGATGGCCATCCCGATCATGGCGATTTGAAAACTGCGCCGGTCCAAAAATCTCCCCACCCAAATTGCCAGAACCGCGCCCAGCACGCCCGGCAGCACGATAAACAGCGCGATAAGCACCAGCGTCACCGGATAGAAATGCCATGGCACTCCGCGCAACAAACCAAACGCCGCGAGCAACGGCGCAATCAAAAAAACAAACGCCCACGACGCCAGCACCGTGGATTCGATGAATTTCCAGCGGAAAATGGTCTGGGTCGGAACCGGCAGCGTCAGCAGAAACGCCGTCTCCCGATTGCGGAACAAATTTGTGTAGCCGATGATGAGGTTGCTCAACAGCAGCAGCGCGAACAAAAATGCGAACAACACATACATCAGCCGCTCCGTAAGCACCGCACCCAGGCCTGGAAATTTCGCTATGAATCTCAGCCCGTGATAGAACAGCTCGAACGACACGACGAGATAACCGGCCAGGAACAACGCGATGATGCCGGTAAGCAACCGCGATTGATCGCGCACGGACAAGAGCCGCCGCCAGCTTTGCAGCGCGTTGACGCGCACGAGCAACCACAGCGGCGGGGGTACAGGTTTGGGCGGGTGGAAACTTTCGGGCATCGCGGGAAAAGTAGCCGCAAATGTCTTTTTGTGCAACGTCACTGCGAACGGAGCGCGGACAGCTTGTCGGCGCTCCTTTCCCGTTGAAGCGGCGGTGAACGGTTTGTATCGTGCGGGCGATGTCGCCGCCGGAAACCAAATCTTCCCCGCTCGCCGCACCGGTCACTTCGCTTTGGAGTGTTGGTGCGGAGCGCGCGGCCCAACTTGCGCGCCTCGACATCCACACCGTCGAGGATTTGTTGTTGCACCGGCCGCGGCGTTACGAGGATCGCCGGCACTTCCGCAAAATCGCTGAACTGACGAAGGACGAACCCGCGACGGCGCGCGGCACGATTGTCGCGCTGGGGCTCAGACGTTTTCGCGGCGGCAGCAAATCCGTTTTTGAAATCATTCTCGACGACGGCTCAACGCGGCTGCATTGCCGCTGGTGGAACCTGCCGTTCATGCAAAATTATTTTGCCATGGGCGACGAGGTTTTTGTTTACGGCAAATTGAGCGAAACGAAGCCGCGCGTGATGACTCATCCCGAAACCGAAGTCATCGAAGGCGGCGAGGAAAGTTTCATCCACCTCAACCGCATCGCGCCGGTGTATCCGCTCACTGAGGGCTTGCCGCAACGCTGGCTGCGCGGGCTGATCTGGCGCACGCTGGGAAAATTTGAAACGCAAATCGCGGAACCGGCTTTAACGTGCTGCCGACATCCTGTCGGCAGTTCTGAAATTTCTTCTTCCGGCAAGATGCCGGAAGCACTTTCTCTTCCGACGCGCGCCAATGCGGTTCACCTGACGCATTTCCCCGAAGAACTGACCGATGTCGAAATTGCGCGCCGGCGGCTGGCGCTGGACGAGTTCATTGAATTGCAGGTTCAAATCCAAACCCGGCGGAAAAATTTTGAATCGCACGCAACGGCGTTGCCGTGCGGCGGCAACAATCGCCTCATCAAACCGTTTCTTGCCCGGCTCGGCTTCAAGCTTACCGATGCGCAAACGAAAGTGCTGCGCGAAATCCGCAAGGACATGGGCGGCGCGCATCCGATGCGGCGGTTGCTGCAAGGCGATGTCGGTTCGGGCAAAACCGTCGTGGCTGCTTGTACGGCGCTGATGGCGTTGGAAAGCGGCTTCAACGTCGCGCTCATGGCCCCGACGGAGATTCTGGCCGAACAACATTTTCAGAATTTCAAAAAGTGGTTTGAGCCGCTGGGGGTGAAGGTGGAATTGCAAACAGGGAATCGGAAAACATCCAACATCCAACATCCAACATCCAACATCGAACGAACGGTCGATCACGCATCACGCATCACGCATCACGCATCACTTTTCATTGGCACTCACGCCCTGCTCACGTCCGGTTTTGATTTGCCGAAGCTCGGCCTGGTCATCATTGACGAGCAGCACAAGTTTGGTGTGGCACAGCGCGAACAGCTTGTGCGCAAAGGTCGTTATCCGCATTTGCTCGTGATGACGGCGACGCCGATTCCGCGCACGCTCGGCCTCACGCTTTACGGCGACCTCGAGGTGTCGGTGATTGACGAACTGCCCGGTGGCCGCGGCCAAATCAAAACGTTCATCCGCACGGCCGATCCCGCCGGGGCGGGACCGAAGGTTTGGGAGTTTATCCGCGAAAAACTCGCTGCCGGGCGACAGGCTTATGTGGTTTATCCCCGCGTCGAAGAATCGGGCGGGAAAGGTTTGAAAGCGGTGACGAAAGAATTTGAAAATTTGAAAACTTTGCTTGTGCCATTTCGCGTCGGATTGCTGCACGGGCGATTAAAGAGCCGCGAAAAAAACGAGGTGATGACGGAATTTCGTGCTGGCGGGGTGAACGTATTGCTCGCGACTTCGCTCATCGAGGTCGGCGTGGATGTGCCGAACGCCACGGTCATGCTCGTCGAAAACGCCGAGGCGTTCGGGCTGGCACAACTTCACCAGTTGCGCGGGCGCATCGGACGCGGCGCCCATGAGTCGTATTGCATTTTGGTTTCCGACGCGGAAACTGCCGGGGCGAATGAACGCCTGAAAGTACTGGAAGAAACGAACGACGGTTTTCGCATCGCAGAGACGGACTTGAAATTGCGCGGGCCGGGCGAGTTGCTCGGTCAGCAGCAAAGCGGTTTGCCGAAATTCCGTTTCGGCAATCTGGCTGACGATCTCGATTTGATCCAGCAGGCGCGCGAGTTGGCGGCGAAAATGGCGTAGTGTTCGGCCTGCCGCCGTCGCGCCGTAGCGGCGCTTTGGCGCGCCGCGAAGGCGGATGGCCGAAAGGATCGAGCCACAAGCCCGACGCTGCAACCAAATCGCCCAGCCCAAGTTCGGCTTGGATTTTTCGCAGTTTGGGGTAAATTGCCAACATGAAACCGTCCTTCTTGATTTCGGTTGCGGCCGGATTGCTTCTGGCCGGTTGCGGCAATAACAATTCCAGTCCTCATCCCCAAGGGACCAACACAAGTCAAACCACCAACACAACTGACAGCGCCCATCCCGCTGCGCCGTCGGGGGGCTATCTGGGCGCGTTAATGCAAGCAGACAAATACGCGGTCAAGACGATTGACGTGTCGTATCTCAACGAGGCCGTCCAGCTATTCAACACGCAGGAAGGCCGTTTGCCCAAAGATCTGAATGAACTGGTGCCGAATTATGTGGGCAAACTGCCAGCGACGCCTTACGGAACGAAACTCGACTATGACCCGAATACCGGCCAGGTCAAAGTGGTGAAACAATAAATTTCGCGTTGCCTCCACAAAAATTGCCCGGGACAGCCAGCCGGAATCGGCTGGTGTTTTTGTTTTTTTGTCTCGCCAAAGCGCCGTTCGGCAGGCAAAGAGGATGCCTCTGAAAAATGACCGAACAAATTGTCATCCTTGATTTTGGTTCGCAATACACCCAGGTGATTGCGCGGCGCATCCGCGAATGCAACGTGTATTCCGTCATTCTGTGCCACGACACTCCGGCGGTGGAAATCGCCGCGCTGGCGCCCAGTGGCATCATTTTGTCCGGCGGTCCGTCCAGCGTGTATGCAAAAAAGGCCCCGTTGCCGGACAAGAATATTTTCGCGCTCGGCGTGCCTGTGCTCGGCATCTGCTACGGCGTGCAATTGTTCGCGCAGTTTCTCGGTGGCAAGGTCGAGAAAGGCCAGAAACGCGAATACGGCAAAGGTGTGCTCACAGTGAAGGACCCGTCGTGCGCGCTGTTCCGCAATCTGCCGGAAAGGTTGCAGGTCTGGAATTCGCACGGCGACAAGCTCACGAAACTGCCGCGCGATTTCAAATCGGTCGCCGTCACCGAAAACTCCGAATACGCCGCCATCGAAAACCGCGCGCGGAAATTTTTCGGCCTGCAATTTCATCCCGAAGTCGTCCACACGCCGCGCGGCCGGGAAATCATCGCCAATTTCGTTCACGGTGTCTGTGGCTGTGGCAAAAACTGGACGATGCGGAATTACGTTGAGCGAGCCGTCGAGGAAATCCGCACCCAGGTTGGGACGGAAAAAGTGATTCTCGGCTTGAGTGGCGGCGTGGATTCGAGCGTGGCGGCGGCGTTGCTGCACAAAGCCATCGGCGACCAGCTGACCTGCATTTTCGTCAACAACGGCCTGTTGCGCGGACGCGAGGCGGAAGTCGTGCAGGAAGTTTTCGGGCGCAATTTCAAAATCAAACTGCAATACGCAGACGCCTCGAAGCTGTTTTTGAAACGGCTCAAAGGCGTGACCGAACCCGAACGCAAACGGAAGATCATCGGCAAGACGTTCATCGAAGTTTTTCAGAATGCGGCCCAGCATGCGGGCAAGGCGAAATTTCTCGCGCAAGGAACGCTCTATCCCGACGTGATCGAGTCCGTGCCGATTGGCGGCAATCCCGCCGCGCTCATCAAGAGCCATCACAATGTCGGCGGGCTGCCGAAGAAAATGAAATTCGCGCTCGTTGAGCCGCTGAAATGCCTGTTCAAGGACGAGGTGCGCCAACTCGGGATCGAACTCGGTTTACCGAAGGAAATTATTTTGCGCCAGCCGTTTCCCGGCCCGGGACTCGCCGTGCGCATTCTCGGCGAAGTGACGCCGGAACGCTGCGCGATTTTGCGGAACGCCGATGCCATCGTCGTTGAGGAAATGAAGTCGAATGGGCTTTACTACAAAATCTGGCAGAGCTTCGCGGTATTACTGCCCGTGCGCAGCGTGGGCGTGATGGGCGACGAACGGACTTATGATTACACCATCGCCATCCGCGCGGTGGAATCGCAGGACGGCATGACGGCGGACTGGGTGAAACTGCCCTACGAATTGCTGGAGAAACTCGCCAGCCGCATCATCAACGAGGTCAAGGGGGTGAACCGTTGCGTTTTCGACATCACCAGCAAGCCGCCGGGGACGATTGAGTGGGAGTAAAACGGCGCGATTTTTTGCTGGTTTGCGGCGGGCCGTGGATTTAATCTGGAGGCACAAACTTATTCCGGCTTATGGACATCATCTTTAATTGCCCTCATTGCGAACAGGAAATGGCCGTGGACAATTCCGGCGCTGGCTCGGAAATCCAGTGCCCGTCGTGCGGCGCGAAAATTACGATTCCGTCAGCAGCAACGCCGCCCGCTCCTGCATCCGCTCCGGCGGGACCGGTTGGTGGCGGCTCTCAAGCCAGCCATACCATCGCCTCGTCCGCCGCCGCCAAAATCGAAATGCACCTCAAGGTGCCCGTGCGTGACAAGCCGGGCGAGGTTCTCATTGCCAAACCGAAAACGCCGTTGGAGGCGGTGGTCAGGGGCGCCGACAAAAAAATCCGGGTGCGGACGATCCGCCACAACATGTGCATTGAAGCGGGCCACGACAAGTTTGATGAAAAGGTCACGGAATTTTTGCATGAAGTCGGCGAGGCCAATCTCATCGGCGTTCACCCGGTCAGCTACTCGCATTTTGACGTCGGCACGCAAAAGCTACTGACGGATTATGGCGTGCTGGTTTTGTATCGGGGATGATACGGGTCGCACCCGCCTTGACTTGCCGATTTCGGGTCGTTATTGTCGCCACATGAATCGCCGGTTTGGTTTCCTGTTCCTGGTCGCTGCGGCCGTGGTGTTGTTTCCATTTCGCGCGCCCGCGCCGTTATTCTATGTGCCGGGTGAAGGCTGGTATTACGAGCTGTATGGCCAGAACACCAAGTGGCAGCGCCCCCGTGCCAAGGAACAATTGGACGTTGCGGAACAGGCTTTCGCCAAGAACGACTACAACACCACGCTCCATGCCGCGCACCGCGTCTTGCGCGTGTGGCCGTTGTCAGACTACGCGCCGGACGCGGAATATCTCATTGGCCGCTGCCTCGAGGCGACAGGCAATGATGAAGCCGCGTTCAAAGCCTACCAAAACATCATCGAAAAATATCCGCGCAGCAGCCGCTATGAAGAAGTGCTCTGGCGGCAGTATGAAATCGCCAACCGTTTCTTCGGCGGCAAGCGGTTCAGAATCTTCTGGGGTTACCTCCCGCTGTATCGCTCGATGAGTCAAACGGCGCAAATGTTTGACAAGGTCGTCAACAACGGCCCTTACAGCGACATCGCCGCGCACGCGCAATTGCGCATCGGCGCCGCGCGCGAAAAACAGAAAAATTATCCCGAGGCGGTAAAGGCTTACGCCACCGCCGCCGATCGTTACTACAACCTGCCGGCCATTGCCTCTGACGCGCTGTTCCGTGAAGGCATTTCGTATGCGCGGCAGGCGGCGAAGGCTGAATACGACCAAAACACCGCGGTGCAGGCGATTGCGACGTTCACTGATTTCATCACGCTTTATCCCGACGATAAGCGCGTGCCGCAGGCGGAAAAAGCCATTGCCGTGCTCAAGGCTGAACAGGTGCGCGGTAATTTTGGAATCGCAAAATTCTACGAACAGGGCAAGAAATGGAACGGCGCGCTGGTTTATTACAACGAAGTGCTGCAACTGGATCCAAACTCGCCTTACGCCGCGTCCGCGCGCCAGCGCATCGAAGCCCTCAAACCGCGCGTTCAAGCGTCAACCGCCAACTGAAATGCGTCTGCCGGAAATTTTTGCCGTTTCCGCGGTGGCGGCGTTGCTCGCCGGTTGCGCCGGCTACCATCTCGGCCCCGTCAACGGCGCGGTCGCGGGTGAAAAGTCGGTTGAAGTTTTGCCGTTCAACAACCAGACGCTTCAACCGCGGCTCGGCGACGCGGTCACCCAGGCATTGCGTGAACGGCTCCAAACCGACGGCACTTACCACCTCGCCACGCACGGTCCCGGTGACGTCGTCGTCAGCGGTGTGATTACGCGCTACAACCGTGAAGGGTTGAGCTATTTGAACAATGACGTCACAACGACGGAGAATTACCGGGTTGGCATCACCGCGCGCGTCATCGCGCGCGAACACGCCACGGGCAAAGTATTATTCGATAAAAACGTGAACGGCTACACGCTGATTCACGTCGGCACGGATTTGGCGGACTCGGAGCGCCAGTCGCTGCCGCTGCTGGCGGAAGATCTGGCGCGAAACGTCACGGAATTGCTGACCGAAGGCGTGTGGTAAAAACAGTTGGATTTGTTGAGACCAATTCGTATTCTGCTTCGTTTTTCGTAACGAATAATTGGACAAACCATCAACCATTATGACAAAAAATATCTCTAAAATCGCAGTTCTGAGCCTCTTTGCCGCGGCTCTCGTCGCAATGCCCGCGTTGTCGCGCGCGGAAGGCGCCAGCACGAATGCCCCGGCGTCGTCCGACCAAACCCCCGCCAAGCCCAAGAAACATGTCAACCTGCCCTTCCATGGCAACCTGAGCGCGATAGACACGAAGGCGATGACGCTTACCGTGGACACGCTCACACTGCAAGTCACGTCCGACACCCTGATTACCAAGGACGGCAAGTCGGCCACACTGGCTGACGGCGTGGTGGGAGAGCTGGTCAGTGGCGTTTACAAGAAAACTAACAATGGCAAACTCAACGCCACCAGCGTCCACTTCGGCGCCAAAGCCGAAATGAAAAAGAAGGAAACTTCGGGCACCGGTGGCAACCATTAATGGACCGGAGTTTTTTTGAATCTTCAAGGCGGGCGGCAACGCCCGCCTTTTTTATGCCCGCTTCCACCAACTGGTGAGACTTTTGAACTTTTGCGCCTGTGGCAATTGATTTTGCATCACGAGCAACTGGCTGCGCGCCGCCGTCAGCGCCATGATGAATTCGTCATAGCTCAGGAAACGTTCCGCGGGATTTTTTGCCATTGCCTTCACCAGCGCATCGCTCGTGGCCTGCGTGATCTCAGGCACGACCAGATTCGGCGGCGTCAGGGGTGTTTGCACCTGGGCAACGATCACTTCCTCGACCGTCGGCGCTTCAAACGGCACATGACCGGTCATCGCGTGATAGAGCGTGGCGCCGAGGCTGTACATATCGGACAGAAAAGTTTCCGGCTCGCGCTTGATTTTTTCCGGCGCGACGTAATACGGCGTGCCCCACGTCACGTCCTCCACTTCATGTTCCACGTCGGCTTTGCGGGCGAGGCCGAAGTCAATCAGCTTTGGTTCGTGGTCCGCGTTGAACAAAATATTGCCCGGCTTGATGTCCCGGTGGAGCAAATCGTGCTTGAGCGCCAGGTCGAGCGCGGAGGCGATTTTGACGCCGATGTCGAGCATGTCCAATTCCTGCAGCAGGCGTAGTTTCTCAATGCGCGCGTCCAGGCTGCCATGATCGGCCAGCTCCATCACGAGATACTGTTGGCCCTCCCAGTCGTCGAAGGAGTAAATGTGAACGATGTTCGTATGGTTGAGCCGGGCACAGGCGCGGGCTTCGCGATAAAAACTTTCCAGTGCCTTCTGATCGGTGAGCAATTCCTTCCGCATCAACTTCACCGCCACCATGCGCTCCAGTGTCGTATCCCAGGCACGATAGACCGTGCCCATGCCGCCCGAACCGACGACGCTCCGCAACTCGAATTGCCGGATCATCATGGGCATCATGATGGGATGCCCGCACTTGCTGCACGGCACCGTGCCCAACGGCGCCAGGTCGCCCGGGATGAAGACCTTCGTCTCACACCACCCGCATGTGACCATTCGTAATTGTTCGCTCATGCTTGAACCAATTTAACACTACTTCTCCATCCGACAAGCCTTGAGAAAGGCTGCTTTTCAAAATTAAAAACTTTGACAAACGCGCCCAAATGGTGTTTCTTCCCCGCGGTTGAATATGAAAAACACGTTTGCTCCAACGCTGAAGCACGCGCAGTCCAACGGACGCATGTCCATTTGGATGCGCGTCTGCAGGCGTTTTGGCATCGTGGGGGTGAAGTTCTGATACAGGGACAAGGATTTTTGAAAAACCCGCGATTGCCAGTCAATCGCGGGTTTTTCGCTTTTTAACCCAAACCAAACGAAAGGAAAAAACATGAACAAAAATGAAACACGGGGGCCGGCCAGGTTCGGCCCCAAAACGCGGTTCGAGTTGCGACCGGCTCCGCCGGCGCCATTTCGCGCCACGCAGGAAACCGAGTTCGAGCGGCTCAAAAGCCGTTTGCTCGCGCGGCAATTGGCCGAAGCGCCGACGCCGGAGTTGAACCCTCCGTTGCGGCGCGCGGCCAACGACGCGGCGGCGCTGGCATGGGCGACACTTTACCCCTTGCTGGTGTTCCCGGTGCTGTTCGATGAAAAAACCCAGGCTGCCCTTCGCCAGGCTGAACGCCAGGCGCGCATTTTCGAGAGCAGCCGCGAACTGCTCGCCGTATGAAATCGCGCCAGTTGCTTGCAGTGGGGGCATCCGCTGCGATGTCAGGAGTTGCGACAACCCCAGCGGGCTTGCCGCGCCGACTCGTCGCGCCGAAGCAAAACGAAGGCGGAAGCGCGGAGCGCGCAGGCGGGGAGCCGTTGGCACGAGCGAAAAAATCTGACGCTCGTGCCAACGGCTTTCCGCCGCGCCTTTTTGCTTTGTGGGGAAATTGAATTGGTAGGGACGCCGCGCCGCGGTGCCCGAAACCGGTAGGGCCGCGCTGCTGCGCGGCCTCGGACGACCAAGCCGGGTCGTCCCTGCCTTTTCAAATCACGTTTCCTCGACGCGCTGAATGCGCGCACCGAGCTTTCGCAGCTTCGCGTCCATGCTTTCGTAGCCGCGATCCAAATGGTAAATGCGATTGACCTGCGTTGCGCCTTTGGCCGCCAAACCGGCAATCACCAGCGCCGCCGACGCGCGCAAATCGCTCGCCATCACCGGCGCACCGCTCAACGGTTTGCCGCCTTTGACAATTGCGCTCGGTCCCTCAATCTCAATGTCCGCGCCGAGCCGTGCCAGTTCGCTCACGTGCATGAAACGCGACTCAAAAATCCGCTCCGTGATGATGCTGATGCCCGGGGCGAGCGCGAACAGCGACATCATCTGCGCCTGCACGTCCGTTGGAAAACCGGAATAGGGCAGCGTTGTCACGTCCGCCGGCTTGAGCCGGCCGCTTCGATGCACCAGCAAATTTGCACCGCGCCGTTCCACCACCACGCCCGCTTCGTTCAATTTATCAGTCACCGCGCGCAGGTGATCCGCTCGCGCGCCCTTGAGCGTGACTTCGCCGTCTGTCGCGGCGGCGGCAATCGCGTAAGTTGCCGCTTCAATCCGGTCAGGAATGACTTCGTGCTTCGCGCCGTGCAACTTTTTGACGCCGGTGATCGTAATCGTCGGGCTGCCCGCGCCCGAAATTTTTGCGCCCATCGCATTCAGGAAATTTGCCAGGTCCACGACCTCCGGTTCGCACGCCGCGCTTTCGATGACCGTCACGCCTTCGGCCAGCGTCGCCGCCATCATCACATTCGCCGTGCCCAGCACGGTCGAGCCCGCGCGTCCGCCGAGAAACATCGGCACGCCAGTGAGTTGTTTCGCCGCGGCGCTGACATAACCGCCTTCAATCGTGATTTTCGCGCCGAGTGATTCGAAGCCTTTCAAGTGCAAATTGATGGGGCGTGCGCCGATGATGCAGCCGCCAGGCAGCGACACGCGCGCTTTTTTCAGACGGCCCAGCAGCGGCCCCATGATGCAAATCGAGCCGCGCATCTTGCGGACGAGTTCGTAATCGGCGTAGCCGCGGACTTTTTGCGCGCGGACCGTCAGCGTGCCGCGCTCGAATTTCACCGTCGCGCCCAGCGATTTGAGGATCTGCACCATGAACCGCGTGTCGCTGAGGTCGGGCACGCGCCGGATGACGCACGGTTCGCCGGTCAACAGCGTGGCCGCCATGATGGGCAGCGCGGCATTTTTGCTGCCGCTGATGGTCACCTCGCCGTGCAGTGGCACGCCGCCTTTGATCAAAAAACTTTCCATGAAATAATTATTTTTGGCAGGGACGCGCTGCCGCGCGTCCCTGATTTTGGGCGGCGCAGCAACGCCGCCCTACCTGAATTTAATTACGCCGTGCAATTAAAAATCTTTCGCGCTGACTGTAATCCTCCCTCACCGCTTCGACAATCCACTTTTCGGTCTCAAAAATTTTCCGGATGGCGTCGGCCTGGCCGTCGCCGAATTCCAGCATGATCTTTCCGCCCGGTTTCAGGAACGGTTTCGATTCCATTGCCAGCTTCCGGTAAAAATCCAGGCCGTCCGCGCCGCCGTCCAGCGCCGCGCGCGGATCAAAGTCGCGCACTTCCGGCTGGAGCGTGGCGATTTCGGCGGACGGAATGTAAGGCGGGTTGCTGATGATAAGGTCGAATTCCATTTTTCGGAGGGAGCTCCGCGAGCTCCATTCTTCTTTGGGGGAGTCAGGGCGTCGCGGCGCTCCGCCCTCCGATTCATTCTGCAGTGCGGCAAAACCGTTGCTTTGCAGAAATTCAACCCGTTCGGCGGCGTTATGTCGTCCGGCGTTTTGTTTGGCCAACGCCAGTGCGTCCGGCGAAACATCCGTCGCCACGACTTTTGCGGACGGACATTTTACCGCGAGCGCGATGGCGATGCAGCCAGTGCCGGTGCCGAAATCGAGGGCGGTTGAGGGTTGAGAGTTGAGGGTTGAGAGAAACTGCCACCCGAGTTCGGCGAGAATTTCAGTTTCCGGACGCGGGATCAGAACATGGCGGTTGACGGCGATTTCCAGTCCGCAAAACGAAGTTGAGCCGGTGATGTGCTGGAGCGGTTCGCGCTGGCCACGGCGCTTGATGAATTCGCGAAGGCCGTCCGTTTCCGCCGGGGTGAGTGCGCGCTCGAAGTTCAGATACAATTTCATGCGCGGCAGCTTGAGCAGATGTGCGAGCAGGAGTTCGGTTTGCAGGCGCGGCGACTCGACGCCTTTTTTGGCGAGAAATTCCGTGCTCTTCTGAATCGCCTCAAGAACCGTCATATAAGAAAACCCAAGAACAGGGACCACGTTCAAACTTGAGCATCCTGCCGCTTCCGGCAATCATTTCTGACATAAAAAATTATTAAAATATTGCAGCCCACACAGATAAATCCGAACCATCCGATAAATTGTAAGAACTCAATGAATGGAACGCTCATCTGGAAATTCGACTCGGCAGCGACTCGCTGCAAACGCATACCCTCAATCCACTTGTCGGTTGTGAATTGCCACTTTCCACTTTTCACATTCTCGACAAACAGGACAAATTTTTGATCGCTTTCTAGGCGCTCCTTCTCATGCTTGTGGTATTGCCTGAAGTATTTATTTGATAAAAGCAACGCGCTCGCCGCAAGCATTGCGAAAATTACGCTTGGCATCAATAGGTGTGCGATGTTTTTTCTGGTCATAATTTGAAGTCTATGCTTGAATATTTTTGTGTCCAGAAAATCAGATTCAAGCGACGGATTTCTATTTTCCACCACTGTTTCAGCGCGGTAAATTTCCCACGCCTTTGAGGTAGGTAAAGATGAGTTCGGGCAGGTCGCGGCTGTAACCGCCTTCGAGCAGGCTGAACAGCGGCACGCCGAGCGCGCGCAGCGACTGGCCGAGCCAGTAAAAATCGTCCACCACCAGCACGCCCTGCACCAGCGGGTCGCGCACATAGGCGTCGAACCCGGCGGACACGGCGACCAGGTCGGGCCGGAATTTTTTCAAATCGTCCAGCGCGCGGACGAGCGCGGCGCGGTATTCCTGGCGCGGCAAGCCCAGCTCGACGGGATAATTAAAACAGTTATTGCCGGCATTCGCGCTGCCGGTGCCGGGATAACACGGATGCTGGTGTACGGAAAAAAACGCGACGCCGGGCCGGTCCAGCAGAATGGCTTCCGTGCCGTTGCCGTGATGCACGTCGAAATCGAAAACAGCGACACGCTTTGCGCCTGTGGCTGCGGCTTCGAGCACGGCGATGGCAACATTGTTCAAATAACAAAAGCCCATTGCCCGGTCGCGTGTGGCGTGATGGCCTGGCGGTCGCATCAAACTGAAAACGCTTTCGCCATTGCGCGCGGCGGTCAGCGCGGCGAGTGCGGCGGCGGCGGATGCGCGGGCGAAACTGGTGATGTTTTCGTAAAACGGCGTGTCGGCATCGAAATCCTCCGGCTCGTTCAAGCGCGCAAGATGTTCAACCGAATGGGCGCGGAGGATTTGCGCGTCACTCACCCGGCCCGGTTCGGTCCATTCAATGGGTAATTCGGTCTGGTTGCGCAGGAGTTCGAGTGTGGCGAGGATGCGCAGCGGGCGTTCGGGATGGCCGGGATAGGAATAGCCGGCGCAGCGTTCGTCGGTGATGATTTTCATGCGAAAAATTTAACCACGATTGAACACGAATGAACACGAATTTGTCATCAGGTAAATTTGACCTGGGAGCGCTGGCGTCCCGCCGGCGTGTGACAGTGAAGCTGGCCGGCGAGACGCCGGCGCTCTCAGGGGCCAATCTTCGGTTTGCCGCCACCGATCGCGATTTTTATCGGCCCCAAGCCAATTTTTTTTGCAATTGCAGTGGATTCCGTTAGTCTTGAGCGCATTAAAGATTCAATTATGTATCAAAAATTACTCACAATTGCAGCGGTGCTGGGCGCGTTGACTTTTAATGCCGGGGCGTGGGATTACGAGGGGCATCACGCCATCAATGAACTGGCGCTGGCGTCGTTGCCGGCGGATTTCGGCGGGTTCACGCTGACGCCCGCGTTTAAGAACCGCATTGCGTTTCTCGCGGGCGAGCCGGATCGCTGGCGCAACGTGGGCGATTTGCCGTTGAAACATTTCAACGGGCCGGATCATTACATTGATTTGGAGGATTTGAAGCTTTACAGCCTGACGCCGGAGACGCTGCCGTTGATGCGTTACGATTTCGCCGCGGACATCGCCCGGGGGCGGGCGGCGCACCCGGAGAAATTTCCGGCGATTGATCCGGTCAAGGATGCCGACCACACGCGCGAATTGAGCGGATTTATGCCGTGGGCCATCACGGAATACTACGAAAAACTGAAGTCCTGTTTCAGCTATCTGAAAGCGTTTCAGAAATACGGCGGCACGCCGGAGGAAATCGCCAATGCCGAGGCCAATATCGTCTATGTCATGGGGGTGATGGGACATTTCGTCGGCGACGGTTCGCAGCCGTTGCACACGACCATGCATTTCAACGGCTGGGTGGGCGACAATCCGCGCGGTTACACGACCAGCCTGAAATTTCACGCGTGGATTGACGGCGGGTACTTTCACCAGACCGGCGGAATAAACGTCGGGAAACTGGCGGGGAAAATTCATCCGGCCGAGCGCATTAAAAATGCGGGCCAGCCGGATGGCATGTTCCGCGACGCCGTGAGCTATATCGTCGAACAAAACAAACTGGTCGAACCGCTTTATAAATTAGACAAGGAAGGCAAGCTCACCGGCGAAGGGGACAAGGGCCTGGAGGGCCGCGCGTTCCTCGATGGCCAGCTCGTCAAGGCCGGCCAGATGCTGGGCAATATCTGGTACACCGCGTGGCTCGAAGCCCCGGAGGACCAATATCTCGAAAAGCAATTGCAGGGGCGCAGTGCGGTGCCGGCGGGAACGGAGAAGAAGCAGTGAGTTAATCCGGTTTGCCCGCCTTCGCTGTTGTTACGGCGCGGCAGCCTTCATTCTCTGCTACGATATGCTGGCTTGCCGAGCCGTAGTTCGGAGCATTTGTGAAAAGTTGTGTGTCGTAGCCCGTCTTCGTTCTACTTCGACGCGGCAACCCCGAAAGCTTTCGGGGCTGGTGGGCCCGCTCGGATTTGAACCGAGGACCAAGCGATTATGAGTCGCCTGCTCTAACCGCTGAGCTACGGGCCCGAAGCGGGAGCATTTTGCGCCGGGTCGCGTCCGCGACAAGTTTATTCCGCCAACCTCAGTCCAAATCCAGGTCTTCAATTTCCAAAAAGCCGTGCAACTGGCGGATGCGCGTGGGGTGGCGCATTTTGCGAAGCGCCTTGGCCTCGATCTGCCGGATGCGCTCACGCGTGACTCTGAATTGCTGCCCGACTTCCTCGAGCGTGCGCGCGCAACCATCGCCCAGACCAAAACGCAGTTCCAGAACCTTCCGTTCGCGCTCGGTCAGGCTGCACAACACGTCGCCGAGTTTGTCCTTGAGCAGGCTGAAGCTGGTGATGTCGAGGGGATTGTCGGCGGCCTTGTCCTCGATGAAATCGCCGAAGTTGGCGTCATCGGTGTCACCGACCGGTGATTGCAGCGAAATCGGCTGCTGCGCCATTTTCAAAACGGCGCGCACGCGGTCCACGGGGATTTGTATCTCGTCGGCGATTTCCTCCGGCGTGGGTTCACGGCCGAAGTCCTGCTGCAGGCGTTTTTGGGTGCGCATGAGCTTGTTGATGATTTCGATCATGTGCACCGGGATGCGAATGGTGCGCGCCTGATCGGCGATGCTGCGCGTGATGGCCTGCCGGATCCACCACGTGGCGTAGGTGGAAAATTTGTAGCCGCGGCGATATTCAAATTTCTCGACGGCCTTCATCAAACCCATGTTGCCCTCCTGGATCAGGTCGAGAAACGACAAGCCACGGTTCGTGTATTTTTTGGCGATGGAAATGACGAGACGCAGGTTGGCCTCGACCATTTCGGTTTTGGCCTGGAGCGCTCTGGTGGAAAATTCGCGCAGGCGGTCAAAGGTTCCGTGGTAGTCCGCATGCGGCATCCGGACAAATTCCTCGAGCGCCTTGATTTTTTGCCGTTCGGCTTCGACCAGATGCCGCTGGGCGCTGGATTCGCGCTGCGCCTCGGCGTCGGCCAGCGCGCGCAGGCTGTATTGCAATTTGTCGTGAATGTTTTCGGCAACGAGCGCCATTTCCTCAATCACTTTTTGCTTGCAGCAAAATTCGGGGAACACCCTTTGCAGTTTTCGATCAAGCCGTTTGAACGCCGCCAGCGCGCGATTCTGTTTGGACTGGTTATGCGCGTTCCGCCACGCGGTGTATTTCTCATCCACCTCCCGGTCAATTTTCCGAACCTGCGCAACCAGCCGGTGCAGCGTGCGCAAATGCGCGTTGCGATTGTCCACTTTCTTGTCGAGAATGATGCGGTCAAACCGTTCCCGCGGCGGCTCGACCAGGAGTTTTTCCGCCAGCGCGATGTGTTCCTTGCCGGCGAAACCAAGGCTGTAAATGATTTTGCGGACTTCGTTTTCGGCGGCTTCGATGCGTTTGGAAATTTCAACTTCCTGTTCGCGCGTCAGCAGCGCCACCTGTCCCATCTGCTTGAGATACATCCGCACCGGGTCATCAAGAATGTCCAGCCGCGTGGTGTTTTCTTCTTCGGTTCCAGGGGTTTTGACGCGGTCCACCTCCGCTTGATCCACGATTTCGATGTCGAGACTGCGAAGTTTGGCGAAAATTTGATCCAACTTTTCCGGTTCAATCGCGCTTTCCGGCAACGCTTCGCTGATGTCACCGTAGGTCAGACGCCCCTGTTCCTGTGCGAGGCGGACGAGTTCCTTGATTTTTTCCGAAAATTCCGCGTCTGAATCAGTTTGGAGCGAGCCGTTGAGCAACGGGGACGCAGCAGAATGGAAAGCCTTGTCAGTGAACACCGCGCCGTCGGGCCTTCCTTTCTTCGGGGACAAATCCGCCTCAGGTTTCCGAACCTTCGATTTTGACATACGCGTTCAACACTTCCGGTTCATCACCGAAAGCAAGAAGAAATATGGAACGACCGGTCGAACTCGTCAAGCGGGGAATTTTTTTTTTGCAACCGCGACTGAAAAAATGCGGCGGCAAAAAATTTTATACGTCGAAAGCGATGTAAATTTCGTGTTTTTTGAGATGTTCCAGAATCATTTCCACCGTGCGGTCAATCGCGCCGAGATTTTCATGAACGACCCGTTGCGCGTTGCGCCCCAACTCCGCGCGGCGGTTTTCATCGGCAAGCAATCCGGCAATGGCGCCTTCCAATCCTTCCGGGTCGCGTACTTGAATCGCGCCTTTCTGCGCGACAAAACTCCGCGTGATGTCGGCGAAGTTTTGCATGTTCGGCCCCAAAACCATCGCCTTGCCCAGCGCACCCGGCTCAATCGGATTTTGCCCGCCGACGGCGGTGAGACTTTTGCCGACGAACACCACCGTCGCGTTTTGGTAAAAAAACCGCAATTCGCCGGTGGTGTTGACCAGCAAACAATCCACCTCGCCTTCGCGGAACTGCGTGTTCGTAATAATATCATTGCGGTAAATAAATTTCACGCCGCGCTCGTGCAACTGCCGCCCGACCTCCCTGGCGCGCTCGAAATGCCGCGGCACGAGCACGAGAAACAGTTTTGGAAACCGCGCGCGCAGCCGTTGTGCAATCTCCGCCAGAAGAATTTCCTCGCCCGCGTGCGTGCTGCCGCCAATTAAAATCGGCGCGTCCGGTGGCACGCCGATTTGCCGCAGCATCGTTGGCACGTCGAGTGTGCGGCGTTCATTCAGTTTGGCCGCGTCGAATTTCAAGTTGCCCACGATGCGGATGGCTTCAGGCCGGCAACCGATTTCCCGCAGGCGCCCGGCGTCGGTTTCATTTTGCGCGCCGACGCCGGCAAACGAAGCGAAGAGCGGTCGGAATAGAAATCCCAATCGTTTATAGCCCCGATACGAGCGGTCGGACAGCCGTGCGTTGGCCAGAAAAAACGGGATGCCGAGATCGCGGGCGCGCCAGATGAAGTTGGGCCAGATTTCCGCCTCGACGAGCACGATGGCTATTGGGTTGATGACGGACAGCGCGCGGTTGACGTATTTCCGCCGGTCAATCGGATAGTAAATTTTGCTGATGTGCATGGGCAATCGGCTGCGCAATTCGCCCATGCCGGTTGTCGTCGTGGTGGACACCACAATTTTGATGTTGGGCACGTGTGGTTCGAGCGCGCGGATGAGTTGCGTGCATAAATTGACTTCGCCGACACTGACGGCGTGAATCCAAATGACATGGCGGTTGGTGAGCACTTGTTTGAGGCCCGCGCCGTAATGTCCGAAGCGCTCGCGAAAGCCGGGGAGCCAGTTGCCGCGCCGCCACATCCGCATGAAGTAATACGGCGAAGACAGCACGAAACAAATCGTGAACAGGATGTTGTATAGTATGTGCACCCGAAGTCCCCAATTCCTAACAGGCATACTCTCCTGAAAAAAGACGCCGTGCGCAAAGAAAATGTTTCAAGATGGCAACTTTTTCAGCCGCGAAAGAAAATCAGCCAAATGGCCAGCAGCATCGGCAACAGGAAAGGCAGCGTGAATTTCAAAACGAATCCGGGAAACGTCGGCGTGCGGATTTTCTGCTGATCGGCGACGGCTTTAACCATGAAATTCGGCCCGTTGCCGATGTAAGTGGCCGCGCCGAAAAATACCGCTCCGACGCTGATGGCCAGCAGGTTCAAGGCGTGCTGGTTCAGCAGTTCGCCAACGTCTTTCGCGCCAATCGCGCCGAAAAGCACGTTGAGAAAACAGAGATAGGTTGGCGTGTTGTCAAGCACGCTGGACAACGCGCCCGCACCCCAGAAAAAAACCCCGGGCGCGGGGTTTTGGCCAAGCCATTCGCTCGCGTTTTGATTAAGCCAGTCGAGCGCGGGCATCATCGTCGCAAAAATTCCAGCGAACAAAACAGCGACTTCCCGGATCGGATGAAAATTAAAATCGTTCGCCGCGTGAACGGACTTCTTCGTCGTGAAATACGAGCCGAGCGCGGCGGCAACCATCAAGGCTTCGCGCAGGAAAACCGGCCTGGTCACAAAAACCGCGCCGAGAATAACGGCGAGGAAAAACAAATTCGGCAGTCCGTCGAACCGCCACATTTCATGTGCGGTTTCCTGCTCGCGCACTTTGCGCGGCGCCCGGGTGAAATTGATCCGGTCCACGACGTAAAACATCGCGAGCAGAATTCCGACGCCCGTCGCCCATATCGGCCAGCAATTTTTTGCGACCCACCAAAAAGGCACGCCCTGCAAGTAGCCGAGGAACAACGGCGGATCACCGATGGGCGTCAGACAGCCGCCGACGTTGGCCACGATGAAGATGAAGAAGGCGATGTGATGCGCCGTGACGCGATATCGGTTCATTCGAATCCACGGGCGAATCAGCAGCATTGCCGCGCCGGTTGTGCCTAAAAAATTGGCGGCAATCGCGCCAATGAACAAAAAAATGACGTTGGCCGACGGCGTGGCTTCGCCTTTGACGCGGATGTGAATGCCACCGGAAACGACAAAGAGCGAACCAATGAGCGCGATGAAACTGATGTAATCCTCGGCAGTCTTGAAGACACGCTCATGGGCCAGCTCACTCTGGTGGCCGGCGAAGCCGAGGAAGTAGTAAACGAGAGTAACCGCTCCCAAGGCGATTGCCACCTTGGGATAATGTTTCGACCACCATTTGGCCGCCAGCAACGGTGCGAGCGCCATCGCGCCCAGCAATAGCGCAAACGGCAAAATCATCCACGGATTTGGCGCGATGACTTCGTGGCTCATACGCCGAAAGATTGCTTCGGCGCACCAAAGCGGGTCAAATAGAAACGACCCGAATTTACTTGAAATTGCGTCCCGGTTTGACAACAATCCACTTATTCATTAGTTGTATGTGGTTTTACCTGAACTGGGAAAAGATTAATTGCTGAATTTGCGTTTATGAAAATGTCCGTTTTGAAATTGATTCGTTTGGCTGCATTGGCTGTCGGAGCGTCTTTGCCGTTGGCGTTGCCGCAAAATGTATCGGCGACGGAAAACGTCCCGCAGGCGCCGTTTGCGGAATGGGCGGATTTGCCCGCGCCAGGGCAGTTGGTCGCGGGATTTTTTTATGACGAATCGGAGTCATATCACATCTGGGCGAACGGCGGACAGCGCTACAATGTTGACAATCTAAAAAACGGAGAGCACTACGGCATTGATGTCAACCAGGGTTACCTCACATTTCAATACGGCATCGCCGAAAAATGGGCGGCGGATTTGAATGTCGGTGCGACAACGGCAGGCTGGCGCACTTTTTCAAACGACGGCACGCCGGGCACAATCCGGAAAACGACGGGCTTGATGGATATCGCGTTTGGGGTGCGTTACCAGATTTTTAACGAGAACGACACGAATTTGCCGCCGTGGACACCGACGTTGACATTCCGCGCCGGCGCAGTGCTGCCGGGCGGTTACACTCAAAATCTGCCGTTTGCACCCGGCATTCGCTCAGCGGCAATTGAGCCGGAATTTCTGGCAAAAAAACATTTCGGCTGGCCGGGTTTCGGCGCCTATGGCGACGCGTTGTATCGTTGGAACCGCACGACCGGAAACGACCAGGCCATTTTTTCATTCGGATTTTTCCAGCAAATCAAAGGCTGGGAACTGGACGCAGGATATCGGCGTTTGCAAACCGTCAACGGCACCGGCCTCTTGTATGATCCCGGAACCCAGACGCTTTCCACCAGCGACGGCTCGAACGCTTTTTCCGGGTTGCGCGAAATCAACGACTCCGTCGAGGCCGGTTTCAGCTACACGACCCCCAAACGGCACATCAAGTATTCGTTTTACACCCGCACCGTTTTCGACGGCAACAACAGCGACCAGAAATTCTGGATTGGCGGCGGCATCGCAATGCCCTTCCAGCTTTTCAAGCGCGATTGAACCCTGTTCGCTGGCGCAACTGATGCGAGTCAAATTTGCTTGTTCCCCGTCGGCTGATTTGTTCCATTGCCGTCCATGACGCAACCATCCGTCGCGCCGCCGCCCGTCCGGCCCCGGCTTTTCCAGCGGCATTGGACTTGGTGGTTCCTGGTGCTGGTGCTGGTGGTGGTCGCCGCCGTCCGGCTTCGTTTGCTGAATTTTCCGCTCGAACGTGACGAAGGCGAATACGCCTATGCCGGCCAGCTCATGCTGCAGGGCATCCCGCCTTACCAACTCGCCTACAACATGAAGTTTCCCGGCACGTATGCGGCTTACGCGGTCATCATGGCGTTGTTCGGCCAGACTCCGGCGGGCATTCATTTTGGCGTGCTGTGTCTAACGACGCTGACGGCGCTGATGCTTTTCTGGCTGGGCAAACAAATTCTCGATTGGACGGCAGGAATGATCGCCGCCACTTTTTATGCCGTCATGGCTGCCAGCCCTTCGATGCTGGGACTGGCCGGACACGCCACCCATTTCACCGCGTTTTTTGCCACCGCCGGCCTGTTGGCAATGTGGAAGGCGCGACAGAACGGCAAATGGTCAACCATCGCGACCGCCGGGCTCCTTTTTGGCATGGCCATTTTGATGAAACAACACGGCGCGGTGCTTGCGTTGTGGGCGGCCATTGTTTTCACCGTGACGGCCTTTCGCAAAACGGAACTTTCACCCGGCAAACGCATGGGTACGGTCGCGGTTTTCGGTGCGGCCATGATCCTGCCATTTGCCGTGTGTTGTTTGATTCTCTGGCGCGCGGGGGTTTTTGGGAAATTCTGGTTTTGGACGGTTGACTACGCGCGGCAATATGCCTCGGTCGTGCCTCTCTCGGAATCCCCAAGGTTCCTTTGGCAGGGGTCCCGCCACGCGCTGGTCAAGGGATTTTTGCTTTTGCCGTTTGCCTTCGCCGGCGGCCTGCTGCTTTGGTTTGATGAAAGACTGGCCAAGTCGCGGCTATGGATTTTTAGTTTTGGCCTGGCTTCGGTGTTGAGCGTTTTTCCCGATTTTTATTTCCGGAAACATTATTTTCTTCTGATGCTGCCGGGACTGGCCTTGCTGGCCGGAACCGCGGTCAGCGGCCTGTGCCGGTTCCAGGAACAAAAAACCGCCGGGACCAGGCTGCAACACTGGCCGGTTTGGGTTTATGCGTTGACTGTTGGGATCACCATTCTGACCTGCGCCCGCGTCTGGTTCCTGGAGACACCGACACAAGCCGCGCGCACCACTTATCAGGCAGACCCGTTTCCCGAAGCGGAAGCCATCGCCACTTTCATCCGCGCCAATTCCCCGCCATCCGCACCCATGGCCGTGCTCGGGTCGGAACCGGAATTATATTTTCTTTCCCGCCGTCATTCCGTGACCGGGTATATCTACACCTATGGAATGATGGAGCCACAGCCGTTTGCCCGGCGAATGCAGGAGGAGATGATTCGTGACATCGAAACCAGCAAGCCGGGCTTCATTATTTTTGTGGACGACCGCATGTCATGGTTTCGTTATCCCGATTCGGACCCGAGAATTTTCAACTGGTGGGATGCTTACCAGACCAACTACACGCTGGTTGCCATTGCCGACGTGCTTTCGTCAAACACTACGGTTTATGCCTGGGGTGCGGACATGGTGAAACATTATGGCGGGGCTCGCGGCAGCGCGCTGGAAGTCTATCAGCGCGTGACCGATTCGCCCACCCCCCGGTCAAATCCCGGCACGGCGGAATAATATTGACCGTCATGACTGCATCTTTTCCCAACGCCATTTTGCGCAAGGCGTGCTGGATCGTGGCCCTTTCGCTCACCGTGGCGTCGGTCCTTTTGCATTTTTTTTCCCTCACTCAAGCGGGCGGCCTGTGGCGCGACGAAATTGCCATTGCCAATATCGCGACGCTGCCCTCCTGGGCGGAGACATTCCGGGCACTGCCGCATGATCATTGTCCGATTGTGTTTCCCGCGGTGGTGCGGATTTGGACGGCGCTGGGGTTGGCGCAAACCGATGCCGGCCTGCGGGTGCTGGGCCTGGGCATCGGGTTGTTCCTGCTGGCATCCTTCTGGACGGCCAACCGGATGATGGGCAAAGGTCTGCCGCTGCTGTCGCTGGCGATCGTTGCAGTGAATCCGGTGGTGGTCCGTTATGGTGATTCGATCCGTGGTTACGCCCTCGGCATTGCTTTTATCGTGCTGACGATGGGATTGATCTGGCGTTTCATCGAGGCACCGGGCGTGCGCCGCGGACTGTTGGCGGGACTGGGCGCCGTGCTGAGTGTGCAGACGCTTTATCAAAACGCCTTTTTTCTGCTGGCCATTGGCATCGGCGGTGTGGTCGTTTCCCTTCGCCAGCGCCAGCCTGCCAAGGCCGTGGGTGTTCTGGGCATTGGGTCTGTTGCCGCGCTTTCGCTTTTGCCCTATGTCAATCCCATCCGTCAGGCGCAAAGCTGGTGGGTGGTCAGCCAGTCCGGTACCAACCTGGAAATAACCTTGGACCGCCTCTCCAAACTGACCGGCCCGTTTTTCGGTGTTTGGGTGGCGGTGGTGGTGTTGGCCGTGGTCTTTGGAATCGGCCGGGCGGTTCTGGTGCCGAGGCGGGACCCGGTCCATGAGGAGGAAGATCTGCCGTTGTTTGGAAGCATCGCCCTGGTGCTGGGCGCAGTGGGTTTCGGGGTGTTTATCCAATTGACCGGCCTGCTCACGCAGACCTGGTATTACCTCCCGGCCTTGTGCTTTACGGTGGTGTGTTGCGATGCCATCGTGTCACGGGCGCATCCGGCCGCCAGGGTTGGCGTGCTGGTGCTGGCGGTGGTGACGCTGATCGTTTCGATTTCGCCGTCGGCGTATGCGGCCTTGCGCTGGCGGCAGACCAATGGCGACCTGGTGGCCGCAGAGGTGGCCCGAACCGCCGGCGCCGATGATTTGGTCATCGTCCATCCGTGGTATTATGGCCTGACGTACGGTTACTATTACCGGGGTGCTGCAAAATGGACGACGCTGCCGCCGTTGGCAGATTATCAGTTTCATCGTTATGACTTGCTCAAGGAAGAACTGGCGACGGCCAATGCCATCGCCCCGGTGCTGGAACGGGTGGTAACCACCCTCCGTTCGGGAAATCGCGTCTGGGTGGTGGGGCGCCTGCCGTTGCCGCCAACGGACGGCGCGGCACCCGCCCCCCCGCCCTCCGCTCCGAACGGACCCCGCGGGTGGGACGACCAGCCTTATTCGCAGGCTTGGGGCCTCGAATTCCGTCAGCTCCTCGAACATCACGTCACCAACGCCATCATGGTGGTTGACCCGATGACCAATTCCATTCCCATCAATCCGATGGAAAGAATGACACTGGTTGTCGCCAGCGGCTGGAAAGATTCCAGCCAACCCGTCTCCACCCCGAATTCGGAAACGAATAAACCGTGATTCCGCAGGCGTCTCCGGCTTGACGACTCCGCTTCCCGCTGCGAATGTCCCTTTGCTTGGCGCAAAACGCGGCAGCGTCGGCGACAAGCAGCTTGTTCGCTGACATCTCGAAAGCTCCCGCTGTGCAACGCCTTGCGCGGCGACTGGAGAATGGTGGAGTGTTGGCTTGCGCGGGTGTCAGCCAGGCGGCGCAGCCGTTTTTTGCGGTCCTGCTCCGGAAAATTTTCCCGCGCCGCCCGATTGTCGTCGTGACCGACAACCTCAAGACGCAGGAAAGTTTTCAACAGGACTTGGAGACGTGGCTCTCGCTTGGTCGAGAGTCGAGCATCGAGGGTCAAGGGCAAAACGGTCCCGGCTCTCAACCCTCAACCCTCAACCCTCAACCATTTTTCTATCCCGCATGGGACGTGCTGCCGCACGAGGGCAAACTTCCGCATGCCGACACCATCAGCGACCGGCTCCAAACGCTCGTTCAGTTGTCCGGACTCTCAACTCTCAACCCCACGGCGCGCCGAAGCGGAGCGAAGGCGGCTCAACTCTCAACCTTGGTAGTCACCAGCGTCACCGCGCTTCTGCAAAAAACTTTTCCACCCGGTGAAATTCAGAAACGCATCCGCGCGCTTGCCCGCGGCGATAAAATTAATCCCCTCGACTTGATCGAATGGCTTGAAGAGCAGGCCTACGAACCGGAGGCGCAGGTCACGCAGAAAGGTGACATCGCCCTGCGCGGCGGCATTCTCGACGTTTGGCCGCTCACCAGCCCCTGGCCCGTGCGATTGGAATTTTTTGGTGACGAGCTCGAATCGCTCCGCCATTTCGATCCGCTCACGCAAATTTCGCGCGAAGAAATTTTGAGCGTCACCCTGCCACCGGCAGGCGAACTGGGAATTCTCAAAAAAATGAAGAATGAAGACTCTCAACCCTCAACCCTCAACCCGCAGCCTTGTCTGGCCACCCTGCCCGACTATCTGCCACCGGAGACAATTTTTCTCCTCTGCGAACCGGAACAACTCGCCACCTGCGCCGACGAATACGCGCAGCAAATCCCCGAAAACGATCCATTTTTCATTCCTTGGACTGATTTCCGCGCCCAACTCGACCGGAAAGCCATGACGCGGCTCGAAGTGAGCGATGCTGATGTTGGAGTTCAAGCTTCAGCTTGTTCCCCAGACAAGCTCAAGCTTGAACTCCAACGCGCCGAATTGGAATCCGGCGTTCCAGCTTTTTCCTCGCTCGACGCCTTTCGTCCGCTCGGCGAACGCGCGCCCGACCCGCAAGTCGCCGAGGCGCAACGCCGCGAATTTTTCAACCAGCTCCACCGCTGGTTGCGGCAAGGTTACGCCGTTCATGTCTTCTGCAACAACGACGGCGAGCGGCAGCGTTTCACGGAAATCTGGAATGAATTGGGCTTGAGCCGGGAGTCGAACGTCGAGAGTCGAGAGCCGGATTTCGTTCAGCCCCCGACCCTCGACCCCCGACCCTCCACTCACATCGGCACGCTTGCCCGCGGATTTTTTTGCGAAGAAGCAAAACTCGTCGTCGTCACCGACGCGGAAATTTTTGGCCGCTACAAAATTCAGCGACCACGCCGGTTGAAATCCTCGCACGCGCTGGCCACCCGTTCCGCCCTCGACATTGATTTCACCGAACTGGAAGAAGGCGACTTTGTTGTCCACTTGCAATACGGCATTGGGAGATTCCTTGGTTTGAAAAACCTGCCGGCGGGCAGCAGCCGTCATCCATCAACTCTCAACTCTCAACTCTCAACTGGCACGGAGTGCCTCGTCATCGAATACGCGCCCCACCATCCCGGCGACGAACCGCCGAAACTTTACGTGCCCGTCACCGAGGCGCATCTGGTCAGCAAATACGTTGGCGTTGGCAAGGTGCGTCCGCCGCTCAATACGCTCGGCGGCACGCGCTGGAACAAGGCGAAGGAACAGGCCGGGCGTGCCGTGCGCGACGTTGCCGCCGAATTGCTGCAAATTCAGGCTGTGCGCGAATCGCAGGCCGGCCACGCCTTCCCGGCGGATGTCCCGTGGCAGCGTGAGTTCGAAGGTTCGTTCATTTTCGAGGAAACACCGGACCAGCTTCGCGCCATCCGTGAAACGAAGTCCGACATGGAATGCCCCAAGCCGATGGACCGTTTGATTTGTGGCGACGTCGGTTTTGGCAAGACCGAAATCGCCATTCGCGCCGCGTTCAAAGCCGTGATGGGCGGGAAGCAGGTTGCCGTGCTGGTGCCGACGACGGTGCTGGCGCAACAGCATTTCAACACGTTCCGCGAACGCATGGCTGATTACCCGGTGCGCATTGAACTGCTCTCGCGCTTTCGCACGCATCGCGAACAACAGCACGTCGTCAGGGATTTGGCGGCAGGCGCGGTGGACATCGTCATCGGCACGCACCGGCTGATCCAAAGCGATATCGTGTTCAAAGAACTCGGGTTGGTGGTGATTGACGAGGAGCAACGCTTCGGCGTGCTGCACAAGGAAAAGTTCAAGCGGCTGCGCACGCTCGTGGATGTGCTGACGCTCAGCGCCACGCCAATCCCGCGGACGCTTTATCTCGCACTCACCGGCGCGCGCGACATGAGCACCATCCAGACGCCGCCGCACGACCGCCTGCCGGTCGAGACCATCGTTGTGCAATACGACGAACGCGTCATTCGCGACGCCATCCAGCGCGAGCTGAATCGCGGCGGGCAGGTTTTCTTTTTGCACAATCGCGTGATGACCATCGAAACCATGCGGTCGAAATTGCAGACGCTGGTGCCGCAGGCGCGCATCGTTGTCGGCCACGGCCAGATGGAATCGGACGAGCTCGAGGAAGTGATGACGAAGTTCGTCAACGGTGAAGCGGATATACTGCTTTCGACAACCATCATCGAGAGCGGTCTCGATATTCCGAACGCGAACACCATCATCATTGATCGCGCGGACCGCTTTGGTCTGAGCGATCTTTACCAATTGCGCGGGCGGGTCGGGCGTTACAAGCACCAGGCTTACGCCTACCTGTTGTTGCCGCGCCACGTGAGCCTGCTGACCGACGTGCGCAAACGCATCAGTGCCATCCGGCAGTACTCTACGCTTGGCAGCGGATTCAAAATCGCCATGCGTGACCTCGAAATCCGCGGCGCGGGCAACCTGCTCGGCTCGGAACAAAGCGGCCACATCACCGCCGTCGGCTTCGAGCTTTACTGCCAGTTGCTCAAACAAAGCGTCGCGGCGTTGAAAGGCGAAAAAGTCAAACCTCGGGTCGAAGTCAGCATGAAATTGGATTTTATTTCGTTGAATTCGGTTGAATCAGGTAGGGCGGGCAGTCCTCTGCCCGCCGCTGATGGACACGACGACGGCGCGCACGGAGTGACGCGCCCTACCACCGCAGCTCTGCCGCACAACTACGTCACCGAACCACAACATCGCATCGAAATTTACCGCAAGCTGGCGCAAGCCAATGAAAAATCCGCGCTGGAAAGTTTGCAGAAAGAACTGCGCGACCGCTTCGGCCCATTGCCGTCGGCGGTGGAATTATTGCTGCAAGTGGCTGAATTGAAAATTCTCGCCAGTGAGAAAGCCGTGAGCGCCATCGAGGTAAAGGATGACAAGCTGATGCTCACGCGCCAGGACGATTTCATCATGCTTGGCGGCAAGTTCCCGCGACTGACAAAGAAACAAGCCGGCGCGCGATTGAAGGAAATCAAGAAACTGTTGCTGGCGATTTGAAATTCAACATTGCCTTTCGCGTCACGGGCTGGCAACCTGCTTCGCTCTGAGGTCGGGGCGTAGCGTAGCCTGGTAGCGCGCTTGTTTCGGGTACAAGAGGTCGTGAGTTCGAATCTCACCGCCCCGACCATTTCTCAATTTTTGATCGCCGATTGCCGAATGGAAATTCAAGCCGATCTGCTCGTCGAACTGGAGACCATTCTTAAACGCCTCGATCTGGTGGAAATCTTTCCGGCATCGCAGCCGTTGGAAGTCGAACTCGGCTGTGGCGACGCTTCGTTTCTCGCCGAATACGCACAGCGGCATCCGGACCGGAATTTCATCGGCGTCGAGCGGCTCCTCGGCCGCATGCGCAAGCTGGATCGCAAGGGCCGTCGCGCCGCGCTGACGAATTTGCGCGGCGTGCAGATCGAATCGTCTTATTTTTTGAAATATCTTTTGCCGTCTCGTTCGGCGTCCGTGTTGCACGTTTATTTTCCCGATCCCTGGCCGAAAAAAAGGCACCGCAAAAACCGGCTCATCAACGAATCATTTCCGCAACTGGCTTGCGCCGCGCTCGCTCCGGGTGGCGTGGTTTATTTGCGAACCGACGATGAAGATTACTTTGCGCAAATGACCGGGGTGTTTGGCGCGAGCAAGGAGTTTCAGCGAATCGAAACGCCGCCCGAACTGGCGGAATTGCTCACGGATTTTGAGCGGGAATTTCGCGCACGCGGCATCAGCACATTGCGCGCGGCTTATCGAACGCCGGCATGAATTTCAAACGTCAATGACCGGGCCGTCGTCTTTATCGGATTTGGGCGGGCGTTGTCGGTGTTGAAACGTGACGCGGGCGTTGCCCGTGCCCGTCAAGGCGTTCAGCGCAATGGACACAATGCTGATGATGATTGCGCCGAGAAACGCGAACCCGAAACTGTCCACCTGGAAGTGCGCTCCCATCAACACACCGACGAAGTAGAGCAGCAGCGCGTTGATGACGAGCGTGAACAGGCCGAGCGTGAAAATCAGCAGCGGCAGCGTAAGGAGCATCAGAATCGGCCTGACGAACGCATTGAGGATGCCCAGCAACAGAGACGCAATAATCAGATCGGCCGGCTTTTCATAACGAATGTGGCCACGAAGAATGATGACCGCCACCACCACCGCAAAAGTGTTAATGGCCCAATTTCCAAGAAAGCGCAGAATTTTTTTTGTGCCGGGCTGCATGGTTTTCGTCGAAAAATCAACGTTTCACAAAAAGTGCTTCAGTTTGCCGCCGAAAACAAGGAACAAACTTAAAAGGCGGAGAGGTCACGCGAAGAACGTGAAGAAGGCAAAGGCGGGAAACTTTTCCCTTCGCAATCTTCACGCGTTTTTTTGTCGCCTAAAATTTTTGACTGACGCAGATTGTTCCGGATGATTGCCAAGAAACCGTTGATTCTTCTCGCTGGATGGATTTGTTTCGGCCTCGCAGGTTTTTCGCCGGTCGTGGCCGAAAGCGTCATCGCACCCGGCGCGAAACTTGAAAAACTCGCCGGCGACCTCAAATTCGCCGAAGGCCCGACGTGCGACACGAACGGCAACATTTTTTTCACCGACCAGCCGAACGATCGCATCCTGGAATGGAGCGTGGACGGAAAGCTGTCCACGTTCATGCAACCCGCCGGCCGCGCGAATGGAATGTGCTTCGACGCGAAAGGCAACCTCATTGCCTGCGCCGACGAGAAGAACGAGCTTTGGTCGGTCACGCCCGACAAAAAAGTGACGGTGCTCGTCAAAGGCTATCAGGGCAAATATCTTAACGGCCCGAACGACGTTTGGATTGCGCCCAACGGCGCGATGTATTTGAGCGATCCGTTTTACAAGCGGACCTGGTGGGATCACGACACGATGGCGCTTGACGGCGAAAAGGTGTTTTATCTTTCGCCCGACCGGAAAAAATTTGTGCCCGTGGCTGAAGATTTCAAAAGACCCAACGGGATCACCGGCACGCCGGACGGCAAAAAACTTTTCGTTGCCGATATTCGCGGGGATCAAACCTGGCGCTACGACATCCTGCCCGACGGCTCGCTCACGAACAAAACGCTGTTTTGTCCGAAAGGTTCCGACGGCATGACGATTGACGCGGAAGGCAACCTTTACCTTTGTGCCACCGGCACGACCAACGGCGTGACGGTTTTCGACAAAACCGGCAAACAAATCGAACACATTGACGTGCCGGAAAAATGGTCGGCGAACGTCAGCTTTGGCGGCAGGGATCATCAAACGCTCTTCATCACCGCGAGCAAATCGCTTTACTCCATTCGCTTGGGCGTCAAAGGCGCGAACCCGGCGAAATGATTTTGTGGCTCGCGGGCTGTGAATTACTTGTGAATAACTTTTCGAACGGCCGACATTCCGGGGCACGCGGCATGCGTACTTTGACAGCAGTATGCGCAAAAACTCATTCGATGCCCCTGAAACTCGTGATGAGGTTGAAATAACGCTTGATGGTCTGCCGGTGGGACTGCCGTCTGGGCACCGCTCCCTTAACGCCATTCGCTGCCATCTCGAAACGCTCGCCTTGGAAAGACATCGCATTCTGTATTCCTTAAGCGTTGATGGGCAGCCGGTAAACCTTGCCCTGCCATTGCTTAATCAAAGAATTTTTTGCCGCGTCGAGGCCGGGACAGTCGCTTTGGAAGAGACTTCTCTCCTGCTGCTCAAGAAGGCGTTTCAACAAACCGACCTCGCCCGGGAATGCGTTGAAATCGCTCTCACACTTGTCCTCATCAACAATGGTCGAGTGGCGCACGAAGTCTGGTGGAATCTGGCCTCGGTTCTCAAAGAGCCGGTGATTACCTTGAGCCTGTTGCCGGAAAATACTTGCGAGCTATTCGATAATCGCACGTCGCTCGCCCAACTTCGCAAGTGGCAGCTTGAACAAATCGCCGCCATTATCAGGGACGTGAACGAAGCCTGCCATTCGGAAGACACAATTCCGCTCTCCAACGCGCTGGAAAACCGCGTGCTGCCGTGGCTGCAAAGCCTGAGTGAACTCATCAGCCTGTGGCATGAAACGGCCCTGGCCGGTTCACGGCTCGGAATCAGCCACGCCGTTTCTTGATCCAAAGCGCGACCAGGCCGTTCAGGATTGAACGCCGTCTGGTTGTTCGCCCGGTTTTTCTTCCCTGAGTCGTTTCAGATTCTTGAAGAGCAAAAACCAGTATAAAAGCAAAGCGGCGAAGATTAAGAGAACAAAACCCAAAGATGCAATATGCGGTCGAATGATAATAAAGAAGAAGAAATTTACGGAAAGCAAGAGATAGCCGCTGATCGTGAGCACGTTTGGACGCAATTTGTCCATGACCCCATTCCGCAAGACTTCGCCAATTGAAAAAATGTGAATATAAGGCATCCAGTTATTGTAAGGCCCGACGGCACTTCCGCAGTGTTCGCAAAACCACGCGTTGGGAGGCTGCGGGGCAAGGCAATGATGGCAAACTTCCTGCGCTTCCGTTTCCGATAACTTTTGTTCAGTCTCGGCATCCCACGGATCCGGTCGGACCGGTGCTTCACGGACCCAAACAATGAACCGCCACAAGCCGGTAAGCGCCAGACCGCCCAGGGCAACTCCACCGATAATCGTATTTGGATCGCTGGCCGCAACCATAAGAAGCTGCCGCAATCTCTCACGCCGTTTCTGCCTGTCAAGAGCGCTTAAAAGTTGCGCGGCTTACTTTTGTGAGCGCCGGTTGCCCGCTTTTCGGTAACTGACGGACTTCGTCTCTGTTTCGGGCTTGCCGCCATCAATCATCCGCTTGAGCTCCTTGATTTGGTCGCGGAGCAGGGCGGCCTTTTCAAATTTCAATTCTTCGGCGGCCTTGAGCATTTCACTTTCGAGTTCGTTGATCGTCTCGGTGAGGTCCACGTCCATGCCGGCGTCGTGGAGGACGGCATCGGCTTTTTTGCGCTTTGATTCGTAGGTGGCAAGGCTTTCCTCCACCGCGCGGCTGACGCTGCGCGGCGTGATGTTGTGCTCCTTGTTGTAGGCGGTTTGCTTTTGGCGGCGGCGCTCGGTAACGGCCAGAAATTTTTTGATGCTGTTGGTCATCACGTCGGCGTAGAGAATGACTTCACCGTTGAGATGGCGTGCGGCGCGACCGGCAGTCTGAATCAGGCTCGTCTCGCTGCGCAGAAAACCTTCCTTGTCCGCATCGAGAATCGCCACCAGTGACACTTCCGGCAAATCAAGCCCCTCGCGGAGCAGGTTGATGCCGACGAGCACGTCGAATTCGCCTTTGCGTAGCGCGCGCAAAATCTCGACGCGCTCGATGGCGTCAATCTCGCTGTGGAGGTAGCGCACGTTGACACCGATGTCACGCAGGTAATCGGTCAACTCCTCGGCGGTGCGCTTGGTGAGCGTGGTGACCAGCACGCGTTCCTTCGCGTCGGCGCGCTTGCGGCATTCCTCGATAAGATCGTCAATCTGGCCTTTGAGCGGTTTGAGCGTGACCTTCGGGTCAATGAGTCCGGTGGGACGCACGACGAGTTCAACGACGCCATCTTTTTCTGTAGCCGCCGCCGTGAGTCGGCGCTGATCCGCTGAAAGTTCAGATGGCGCGGACTGATCCCGCTTTGCGGGACGGCTACAGGCTTGGCGTGCCCACTCGATTTCCCGCGCGGCGGGCGTGGCACTGGCGTAAATCGTCGGGCCCTGCATGGACTGAAACTCCAGAAAATTCATGGGCCGGTTGTCCAGCGCGCTCGGCAATCGAAAGCCGTAGTCCACCAGCACCGTTTTGCGCGAGCGGTCGCCTTCAAACATGCCGCCGATTTGCGGCACGGTGGCGTGCGATTCGTCAATGACGAGCAGATAATCCGGCGGGAAAAAATCAAACAACGTGCAGGGCTGCGAGCCGGGCGCGCGCCCGCCGATGTGGCGCGAGTAGTTCTCAATGCCGGAGCAAACGCCCATCTCCTCCATCATTTCCAGGTCGTATTCGGTGCGCATTTTGATGCGCTGGGCTTCGAGCAATTTGCCGTGCTTCTCGAACCAGGCGATGCGCCCGCCGAGTTCCTCGCGGATGGTGAGAATGGCGCGCTTCAGTTTATCGCCGGTGGTGACAAATTGTTTGGCCGGGAAAATGGTGACGGCGTCGAGCGGTTCAATTTTGTTGCCGGTCAGCGGCTCGAAGCGGGTAAGGCGTTCAATTTCCTCGCCGAAAAATTCCACGCGCAGCCCGTCTTCGCGTCCGGCCGGACGAAGTTCCACCGTGTCGCCGCGCACGCGGAACTGGCCACGGGTGAACTCAATGTCATTCCGGTCGTACAGCAGATCCACGAGGCGCGTGAGGAATTGTTCGCGCGACAATTCCATCCCGGTACGAACCGGAATGACCATCGCCTCGTAATCCTCCCTGCTGCCGATGCCATAAATACAGGACACGCTGGCCACGACAATCACGTCCCGGCGCGAGAACAGCGAACTCATCGCGGAAAGCCGTAAGCGCTCGATTTCCTCGTTCCGGCTCGAGTCCTTTTCAATGAACGTGTCGGTGCGCGGGAGGTAGGCTTCGGGCTGGTAATAATCGAAGTAGCTGACGAAGTATTCGACGGCGTTGCGGGGAAAAAAGCCCTTGAACTCGGCGTAAAGCTGCGCGGCGAGCGTTTTGTTGTGCGAAATGACGAGCGTCGGCTTGTCCACGTTCCGGATGACGTTGGCGACGGTGAACGTTTTACCCGAACCGGTGACGCCGAGCAGCACTTGATGTTTCGCGCCGGACAACAGCCCCTCCGTCAGCTTCGCAATCGCCTGCGGCTGGTCACCGGCGGGCTTGAACGGTGCAACGAGTTCGAACATGCTACGAAAGTAGGGCGGTAACTGGTGAGCGTCAACGCAGGCTTCGGGGTTGAAATGGCGGCGGATTTGCGTAAGCTCCGTTGTCAACCAACCATGAAAACTCTTTTGACAACGGCAATGCCGGCTTCCATCCCGTTTTCGTCACGCCGATCCCGGTTATGATTCGTTCATTTGCCTTCACCACGCAGGGACGGTTGCACACCGGGGATATTGATCTGTTCCTGATGCCGACGTTGCTGGCGGACACCAACCTTTTCCTTTGGGTTGACCTCGAAGCGCCGACGGAGGAGGAGGTGCGCACGATTTTGGCGGATGTATTTCACTTTCATCCGCTGTCCATCGAGGACTGCGTCAAGACCAGTCCGTTGCCGAAGGTGGAGGAGTATTCGCCGAAGGAGGGGGATTTGTTCACCCCCTATCTTTTCATGGTCATTCACGCGGTGGATTACAGCCGCCAGAACGGGCAATTTGCCACGAATGAACTGGATTTCTTCCTCGGCAAGAATTTTCTCGTGACCTATCACGAAAAACCGGTTCGCAGCGTGTTGTTGGTGGAGGAGCGCGCCGTCAAAAGTTCGGTGCTGATTGCCCGCGCGCCCGACCGGTTGGCCTACGCGCTGCTCGATTCGCTGGTGGACAATTACAAACCCGCGCTTGACGAACTCTCCATGGAAATTGCCGAACTGGAGCAACAAGCCTTGCAGCACCCGAGCCAGAAGACGTTGAACAAAATCCTCCAGATCAAAAAAGAGGTCCTGCACCTGCGCCAGATCATCGGGCCGCAACGCGAGGTGCTGGCGCGGTTTGCCGCGGGCGAATTCAAGCTCATTCGCGCCCACTTGGTGCCGTATTTCCGCGACGTTTATGACACGCTTTTTCACATCGGCGAAATGGCGCATGGCTACACCGATTCGCTCACCGGCATTTTGCAGGTCTATCTGAACATGTCGTCCAATCAGACCGGTGAAGTCGTCAAACTGCTCACGCTCATCACCGTCATCACCACGCCCCTGATGATGGTCGGCACGTGGTATGGCATGAACTTTCCTAACATGCCGGAATTTAGCTGGAAACACGGCTACCTCGTCGCCGGAATTGTCACCGTCATCTCCACGACGGTGACGTGTTGGTATTTCAAGAGGAAAAAATGGTTTTGATGCCGGTTCAAAATGAAAAAATGAAAACTCTGTTCACGTTGGCGGTGATTGTTTCTTTCCCGATTTTCTTGCGCGCGGAAATGCCGGCGCCGATTCCGCTCTGGCCGAACGGCGCACCCGGCGCGCTGGGCAGCACGAGCAACGACATCCCCACGCTCACGCCCTATCTGCCCGACTCCATCCCGCCGGGCGGGACGACGGGCGCGGCGCTGGTGATTTGTCCGGGCGGCGGCTACGGTCATCTCGCGCCGCATGAAGGAAATGATTACGCACTTTGGTTGAATCAGCATGGCGTGACCTGCTTCGTGTTGAAATACCGGCTCGGTTCGAGCGGCTACCGGCATCCGGCGATGTTGGAGGACGCGGCGCGCGCGATGCGATTGGTGCGGGCGCAGGCGGCGGATTGGAAGATTGACCCGAAGCGCGTGGGCATCATGGGTTCATCGGCGGGCGGACATCTGGCGTCCATCTTGCTGACGCATTTTGATTCCGGCGATACAAATGCCGCCGACCCGATTGAACGGCAAAGCTCGCGCCCGGACATCGGCATCCTTTGCTATCCGGTCATCACGATGGGCGAATACGCGCATCAGGGTTCAAAAATCAATTTGCTCGGCACCCATCCGCCGCCGGAACTGGTCAAGTTGCTTTCCAGCGAACTGCAGGTGACCACGAACACGCCGCCGTGCTTCATCTGGTGCACCTACGAGGACAAAACCGTGCCGATGGAAAACAGCCTGATGTTCGCCGAGGCGTTGAGGAAGGCCGCCGTGCCGTTTGATTTGCACATCTACCAAAAGGGCCGGCATGGTTTGGGACTCAACGACAACCCCCCGTTCGCCCATCCGCATCCGTGGGCGGGCAACTGTCTGTTCTGGCTGAAGGAGCAGGGGTTTGTGCAGTGATTTAGTAAACAAAGCCGGCAGTCGCCGGTGTCTCAGTTCAGGAATTGGACAGTTTGACTTGTACCAAGTCATGACGGTTCGGGGTGCCAAGGCTCGTTAATTCTCTCACCGGATTTTTCCCCACTTCTTGGCATTGTCTATGCTAGCACCTTTGAAGAGATTATGAATATTGTGAATCCGTCGAACCCCTTCCAAATCCCATCTTGTTTGCAGAGGGCGGACAGTCAACAACGCCGTCGGGAGCGGTTTAAAAAGGGATTTATTGCTGCTGTGGTTGCCGTCGTAATCCTGCTGGTCGGGCTCTTGATTGCAGGTTGCATGAGCGAACAGACAGCGGCCACGACCCCGGTCAAAAAAGTAACAAAATCAACCGATTTGCCGGCATCCTGGACAAACCCGGCTTTGATGGTGGAGCAGAAGCCAAAGCCAGGTCCGCAATCGAATCTTAACGCCACCAGCCGGACCGCACCGCCCGTTTCAAAGGAGAAGGCAATGACCGCCAGCCATCCCGAGGCTCTTTACGTGGTCAAATCCGGCGATAGCTTGACCCGCATTGCCAAAGTCCACGGAACAACGGTAAAAGCCCTAAAAGCGGCCAACGGTTTGGAGAGCGACCGCATTGTTGTCGGTGCCAGACTGAAAATACCCACAGCTTAAGCGCCCGTTGTTTACCCTCGCCTGAATCCTTTCTCCAGGAGGGGTGGGATTAATTTCGTCTTGGTTAAATTTCCTGCTTGCTTTACCCGCCGTTAAGTCTATTTTCCCGTCCGCCTGAACGCCGCGTGTGCGGATGTTCATTGAGGCTGAGAAAAAGCAGTTAACCAACAACCTAACCTTTAACCTCCGTTGCCGTTTGCAGCGCGGTTTGTTAGGCAATGGAGTCTTCGAAGTCCGTTTCATCGGACGACCAAGCCTCCCGCAGTTCAACCCGGAATAGTTATGCTCACGATGGAAGAAGCCATGAAGCAAAGCGCGACGCGTTTTGCCGCCGGCGAAATTGTCAAAGGCACAATCATCGAAGTCCGCCCGAAGGAAGTTTTGGTGGACATCGGATACAAAAGCGAAGGCGTCATCCCCACCAATGAATTTGCAGACGCCAACGCGCTCAAGGTCGGCGGCGAAATTGATGTCCTCATCGAAAAACTCGAAAACAAGGACGGCACGGTCGAACTCTCGCACGAAAAGGCCGAGTTCAAGAAAAATTGGGAGCGCATCCTCACCATTTGCAACGAGGGCGGCACGATCCAGGGCAAGGTCAAGTCAATCGTCAAAGGCGGCCTGGTCGTCAACATCGGCGTCGAGGCGTTTTTGCCCGCGTCGCAAATTGATGTCATCACGCCGAGGAATCTCGCGCAATTCGTCAACAACACCTACGAATTCAAGGTCGTCAAAATCAATCAGGAGCGGCAGAACATCGTGCTCTCGCGCCGCGAATTGATCGAGCAGGAGCGCAATGAAAAACGCGCCAAACTGCTGGCCGAAATGGTGCCGGGCGACATCCGCAAGGGCACGGTCAAGAACATTACTGATTTCGGCGCGTTCATCGAGTTGAACGGCATTGACGGCCTGCTTCACATCACGGACATGAGCTGGGGCCGAATCGCGCATCCATCGGAAATCCTCAAGGTCGGCCAGGAAATTGACGTGGTCGTGCTCGACGTGAACAAGGAAAAGGAACGCGTCAGCCTCGGCCTCAAGCAAAAAATGGCCAACCCGTGGGACAACATCGAGACCAAGTATCCCGTCGGCGCGAAGGTCAAGGGCAAGGTCGTCAGCCTCGTGCCTTATGGCGCGTTTGTGCAATTGGAGATGGGGGTTGAAGGTCTCGTTCACGTCACTGAATTGTCGTGGACCAAACGCGTGGCCAAGCCCAGCGACGTGCTCAAGCAGGACCAGGAAATTGAAGCCGTCGTGCTCGGCATCAATCGCGAGGAACAAAAAATTTCCCTCGGCATTCGCCAGCTTGAATCGAATCCTTGGGACAACGTCGAGCAAAAATACCAGGTCAGCGCCCGGGTCAAAGGCAAGGTGCGCAACCTCACCAGCTACGGCGCGTTTGTGGAATTGGAAGAGGGCATTGACGGCATGATTCACGTGTCCGACGTGTCGTGGACGCGCAAGATCAATCACCCGTCTGAAGTCCTCAAGAAGGGCGACGAAGTTGAAGCCGTCGTGCTCGAAGTGGACCGTCCGAACCAGCGCATCGCGCTGGGCATCAAACAACTCTCACAAGACCCGTGGGCGAACATTGACCAGCTTTACAAGGTCGGCGATGTCGTTCAAGGCAAGGTCACGAAACTCGCGAGCTTCGGCGCATTCATCGGTTTGCAACACGACATTGACGGTCTCGTGCACATCTCGCAGGTCAGCGAGGAGCGCGTGGACAAAATCAAAAACGTGCTCAAGGCCGGCCAGGAGGTGACCGCCCGCGTCATCAAGATTGACAAAGGCGAACGCCGCATCGGCCTTTCCATCAAGGCCGCCAGCTACACCGAAGAACAACTCAAGGAAGAGCAGAAAATTTTCGATGCGCTCAAACCCGGCGAAGACCTCGTGGCGCTGCAACACGCCTTCGACGCCGCCGACGAAGCGCAGAAATCGGAGTAATTACTCTGCCAGATTGAATTCACACGCAGGCGGGCCGGCAACGGTCCGCCTGTTTTGTTTGAAATCCAAGCCTGCGTAGCCGCCGACGTCAGTCGGCGCACACTTTTCAAATGGCGCGGACTGACGTCCGCGGCTACGAACAAACCAGCTTTGCCCTCACGAAATCAGTGACCGGTGCTGGTAATGCAGGATTTTGAACTCCGGCGTGTCGCGGATTTCTTCAGCCAGCACGAACCGGCCTTCAAACGGCGGGAAAAACGCGTCGCCTTCCACCTCGCGTTTGACCAGCGTGAGGTAAAGATCGGAACAGCGCGGCAACATCTGCGCGTAAATTTCCGCGCCACCGCAGATGAAAATTTCATTGGGGAATTCCGACGGATCCAGCCGCTCCAGCGAGTTGAAAACTAGCAGTTCCGTCTTTTGGTCCTTCTCCAGTTTGCTAAAATGAAACTGGTAGGCGCGCTTGAGATAACGACCGCCGCGCCACTCGTGATATTGCCCGAAAATTTCCGGATGACTTTTGATGAGCCGCTGCGGATGCCGCGTCAGGATCAGATTCTTCCGGTTTGGCAGCGGCTGGCCCAGGCTTTCAAACGTCTTGCGCCCCATGACGATGACGTTGCCCATCGTCATTTTTTTGAACCACTTGAAATCCTCCGGCAGATGCCACGGGATTTTGCCGTCCGCGCCAATCACGCGGTTCTGCGACATCGCCGCAATGGCCTTGAAGTATTTCACACGTGGAGTTTTAACGCAAAGACGCAAGGTCGCAAAGATTCATTTACTCTGCGCCTTTGCGCCTTTGCGTTGGAATTCTTCTTAAACCGCAATTGGCGCTTTGATGGCCGGGTGCGGGTCGTAGCCGGCCAGCTCGAAATCCTCGAACTTGAAGTGGTCGATGTTTTTCACGGCCGGATTCAATTTCATTTGCGGCAGCGGACGCGGTTCGCGCGAAAGCTGTAGCTTCGCCTGCTCGACGTGGTTGCTGTAAAGATGCAGGTCGCCGAACGTGTGGACGAAATCGCCCGGCTTCAATCCGCAAACCTGCGCCACCATCAGCGTGAGCAGTGCGTAGCTGGCGATGTTGAAAGGCACGCCCAGGAAAATATCCGCGCTCCGCTGGTAAAGCTGGCAGCTCAACTCGCCGTCGCTGACGTAGAACTGGAACAGCGCGTGGCACGGCGGCAGCGCCATTTTGTCAATTTCGCCCGGATTCCACGCGCTGACGATGTGCCTTCGGCTGTCGGGATTCTTTTTGATCTGCTCGATGACCTGGTCAATTTGATTGATGGAGCGTCCGTCGGGCGCGCGCCAGTCGCACCATTGCGCGCCGTAAATGCGGCCCAGGTTGCCGTCCTTGTCCGCCCATTCATCCCAAATCGTCACGCCGTGCTCGTTGAGCCATTTGACGTTCGTGTCGCCGCGCAAAAACCACAGCAGCTCATAAATGATGGATTTGGTATGGACTTTCTTGGTCGTGAGCAGCGGGAAATTGTTTCGTAAATCAAACCGCGCCTGCGCGCCAAACACGGAATACGTGCCGGTGCCGGTGCGGTCAGCCTTGGGTTTTCCGTGCTCCAGGACATGTCGCAGCAGATTGAGGTATTGAATCATCGCGGGAAAAATTTAACCACGAAATGGGCGAAGGAAAAAGAAATTTAGCCGGGTGAAAAATCTTTTAGCCACAGATGAGATACGGATTGCATCAGTGAAAATCTGTGTCATTGATTTGAGGAATTGAAATCGGCTCGCCACGCCAGGCTTTTGTTGTGAAACTGTGCGCGTCATGCGAATCCTCGCCCTCGATCACGGAAGCAAGCGCATCGGTGTGGCGGTGAGCGATGAAACCAAAACCATCGCGCAGCCGCTGGAATATATTCCCGCCGAGCCGTTCGCGGATTTCCTGGCGCGGCTCCGGCAATTGATCCAGGAAAAGGAAATTGACCTGATCCTCATCGGCCTGCCGCGCAACATGGACGGCAGCTACGGCCCGGCGGCGTTCAAAGTGGAGACATTCGTTGCTGCGCTGAAAGATGCCGTTGCCGTTCCGATCAAAACCTGGGACGAGCGGCTGACCTCGGCGCAGGCGAACCGGGTTTTGATTCAAGGCGGGGCGCGTCGGGACAAACGCAAAGAGAAAGTGGACCAGACGGCGGCGGCAATCCTGTTGCAAAGCTATCTGGATGGGATTTGAATGACAAAGACGTGAAGGCACAAAGAAGCCTCTTCTCAACACCCGGTAGGAGCCGAGGTGACGAGGCTCAAATTAAAGAAAATTGAGACTCCTTACGTCGTCTCCTACAATTTTGAAATGAAAGCGAGCCAGATTGTTTCGTCAAACTTTGTTCCTTTGTTGCTTTGTTGTTAAAAATGCAGCCCCTCAAATTCAAACTGACCATTGCCTACGACGGCACGGGCTATGAAGGCTGGCAGGTGCAAAAAACCGGCACGGGCGTGCAGGAAAAAGTTGAAACGGCGCTGGCAAAGTTGTTTCCGAGCAAGCCGCGCCTCCACAGCGCCAGCCGCACGGATACCGGCGTTCATGCGCTCGGCATGGTCGCGCATTTTGAAATTCCCGGCGCCGAAGCCAAAATGTCCGTGCGCCAACTCACGTTGGCGCTCAATGCCTGGCTCCCGGAAGACATTCGTGTGCTTTCCGCTTCACGCGCGCCGAAAGAATTTCACGCGCGCTTCGACGCGGCGGGCAAACAATATCGCTATTTCGTCTGGAATCATCCGGCCATGAATCCGCTGATTCGCCATACCGCGTGGCATGTGACGCGCCCGCTCAACTTGAAGGCCATGCGCACCGCCGCGCCGCTGTTTGTCGGACGGCGTGATTTCAAATCGTTCGCCGCCAGCCGAAATTACGAGATGAAATCAACCGTGCGCCGGCTCACCCGCTGTGACATCAAAAAGTCCGGCCCGCAACTGACGTTTATCATCGAAGGTGACGGTTTTCTTTACAAAATGTGCCGCGGCATCGTGGGGACGCTGGTGCAGATCGGTCTGGGCAAATTTCCGGCGGATGAAATCCGGCGGATGCTGGCGAAAAAGGACCGGCGCGTGGCCGGCATGACCGCACCGGCGCAGGGGCTGGTGTTGTGGAAGGTATTTTATAACGTGCTTCCGGCGTCTCGCCGGAAGAACAAATCTGCCGGCAGGATGCCGGCAGCACGTTGAGCCATGAACATTGTTCTGGTTGAACCGGAAATTCCGCCGAACACGGGCAACGTGGCCCGCCTTTGCGCAGCCACAACAACGACGTTGCACCTCATCGAGCCGTTCGGTTTCAAACTCGATGACGCGCAACTCAAGCGCGCGGGCATGGATTACTGGCAGCGCGTCGAGTGGCATCGGTGGCCGAACTGGAAGGCGTTTGAAGAAAAACTGCCGGCGAACGCGCGGCTGTGGTTTGTTGAGTCCGGCGGGCCGAAGATTTACAGCGACGTGAAATTTTCAGCGGATGATTATCTGGTTTTTGGACGCGAGACCGCCGGTTTGCCGAAGCAGTTGCTGGAACAAAACCGTGACCGGTGGCTGCGGATTCCGATGTTCAATGAAAAATCGCGCTCGCTGAATCTGTCGAACTGTGCGGCGCTGGTTTTATTTGAGGCATTGCGCCAGCAGGGTTTCAAAGGCGAAATCCGTTAAATTATCGGGGCGGCATCCCATTGGGGGATTCTGCAAAAAAGACTGAAAAATCTGCATGTCACCGGTTTGATGCGCCCCCCAACGTACACACCCGGCAGAGGGCAACATTCACCGCTGCAATTACTTATGCGGACCATTGACCTGCATTTTGCGCCCACAATGACGTGAATCCCCACCGTCACCGATGCGGCACAAAGGAACTTGAAAGGAGAATCGTCCGGCTTCACAGTCACGAACAGGCGAGCGAAATCCCCGCGCGTGCTGCTGGTGCTGGGTTGGTACGATTACCGGCGGCATTGCGGCATTGAAAAATATGCGCAGGAACATGGCTGGCGGCGGTCCGGGGATTTGGTGCGGGAAAAGGTTGTTCCGTGGGGTTGGGATGGTGACGGCATCCTGGCCTGGCTGGGTGCGGGCATTTTCCGTCGCGTGAAAATACCCCAGCGCCGTGCCTTGCTCGACCAGATCGTATTTCAACTCCGTGAGTTCCTTGTAGGCGTTGAAAGGACGCTCCTTGGTGATGCTGCCGAGCGCAAAGAACCGTGAACCGTTGGGTGAAAAATCCAGATTCCCGGCTTCGTCGAGAAAGATATAGAGAAACCGTTCGCGGCTGGAAATGCGACCGTCGAGAAAGCCGGGGGACTGATCTTTGGGTTCTTTAGGCATTTGATTATCGCGGCGAGAGTGACGAAGCGTGCGGCGATTGCAAAGATGCGAATTTTATTTTCGGCGAGACGCCCGCACGGACCTGAATAAAAGCAGTGGCAAAGGATTTCCTGATTTGTCTTCGGGTCGCAGTCCACAAGCACGGCAGTCGCGCCGGTGATCCAGATTGTTTCCGCCGTGGCGAAGAAGGGGTTCGGATGCGTGATGACTTCGTCGCCCGCTCCGATGCCCAGCGCCATCAAGGTCAGCCAGATGGCATCCGTGCCATTGCCGACGCCGATGGCGTATTTCATGCCGTGGAACGCGGCCAGTTCCTTTTCAAACTGCTTGTTGGCCCCTGAACATACTCGCCACTTTCCAATACTTTCTTGATGTTGGCGTCAATCGCCGACTTTTATTTTTGTTTTCTCCATTCTTGTTCTTGTAGGTTGAGGTTGTGACTGCCTACCGCCCTAATCGTTTGGACAGCTTTTTGCGGACCTCGTTTTCGAACGCTTTGACAAGTCCTGCGACGTAATCAACGATATCCCCCAATTCATCCGTCACCAGCGGCGTGAGATCCATGCCAAAGACAAGCTGTGTGGTCTTGTCCGTGGCGTGCGACTCGAAAAATGTTGCATTTGCGGAACGGCGTCCGAGCGTGGCAAGATCGTAGCGCTTGCCGCCGGCGATCTGCGAATCAAAAACCCCGTTCAGCGCCGCCGCGAGATTGTCGCGGCCGCTCACGTCCATCAGAACTTTTTCCGCATCCGGCAGCCAATCGAGGTTACGCCAGACTTCGCAGCCGATGACCTTTTTCGGGCGCTGGTTGCGCGCCAGTTCGCGCATCGCCTGGATGGCCGCAACGACCACGCCGATGTGCGTGTCATGTTTGTCCGCCGGATTGTGGGTATAGACAACTTGCGGACGTGTCTGACCCAAAATCAACTTCAGATCGTCTTTCAGGCCGGTGTCGGACGATGATTTTACAGCGCTGCTGGGGTAGTCGATCTGAATCATGACGCCATATTGCCCGATGGTCGCGGCGGTGTTCTGCTCGCGCCGGCGCACGGCCATCATTTGCGCGTCGGTGTATTTCTCATAGACGCCGGTCCGCGCGCTGCCGGAGCCGTTGGTGCAGGTGACGCCGCCGAACCATTTTTCCGCGCTGGCATAACAGGCGAGTATCCCGTGAAAGGCCATGAATTCCAGATCATCCTGGTGCGCGCCGATACCGAGGTGCGTGATGCGTTGAAGCGCCATGCCGACGGGCTGACCGTCTGGCACGAAAATTTCCGCGGTTGAGTTGTGAAGTTTCATAATATCATTTTTCAGTCCCGACTTTGGGCTTCATTTGCCGCAAAATCGAATCGCAGAGCACCCCATTCCCCCTGCCGATGGAAGTCCGCCTTTGCATGTGGCGAGGTGGAGGAAATCACCGGCTCGGCTCGTCCGCGCGTGTAATCATAGCGGCTGAATGAGAATTTCCACGCTGAACCGGCCCGCGATTGCCCATTTTCGCAAACGGATCGAAACGGAATTCGAGCCAGAACGAACCATTTCTTTTCCTTCGGACACAACCAGATTTGCGAGTAAAATGCTTTTTTGCGAATCACAAAATCCGCCGCCGAACCGGCTTTGCGCGCCATCGCCACCGCTTTCGCATTTGGATAACGCAATTGCAAACGGCGGTTGTTCGGCGCTACTTGAAGCTCGAGATATGACTCCTGCTTGGCCGGTCGCAGAAAGATTTCGAAGGTGTCACCAAGCTCCCACAAACGTTGATTGTGCGCCGTCGCCTGCGTGAAAATGTCCGCATCGGTCAATTCCGCAAACACAAATAATCCGTCGAGGCGCCAGCCGGAACGGACGGTCATCGGGGCAAAATTCGGATCGGGTTTCGCCAGCCAGCCTTGTTGCGATGACACTGGCGTCGCCGGATCGAATGCCAGGCGCACATTCGCAAGGTCGTCCGGATCAAACGCCGGCAATTCAGGACAGAGGGCAAGTGGTGGTTGAATTGGAACGATTTTCTTCGTCATGGCAGCCATTCATTTTCTGATTGCCGGCAGACTCGCAGCGGCCACGGCCTGGCCGACGCGGCGGCTTTTTTCGTCGGGAACGTGCAGTTTTATTTTCGCCGCGATTTCGGGAAATTCCGCCTTCAACACTTCAAGCGCCTTGGCCAGCATAATGTCACCTCCCCGGCCCGTCGTGACGCGACCCAGGATGAGCAGGTGTTCAAAATCGTAAAAGTCGGCGTAGTGCAGAATTGTATAGCCCAGATAAACCCCGATGGTCTCGTAAATCTTCGCAGCGCGTCCGTCGCCCCTGGCCATGAGGTTTTGGACTGCCTTGAGACGTTCAGGCAGGCCCAATTCCTTCGGCAAATCAATTTTGGCCGCTGGCAACAACTTGTTGACCGCTTGTTGCGAAAAATAAAGCGCACCAACACCCCGGTCGCCCGACCATTCATCGGCGGTGGCTTTCGGATTATAATCCACCGGGGCAAAGGCCAGTTCGCTCAACCAGCCGGTCGTGCCACCTTTGGCATTGATGAAGCCGGCGGCTTCGCTCGAACCCATCGCAATGCCCAACATTCCATCGGTCTTGAGCGACATTACTCCGGCCAGCGCCGTCACGTCGCCGTCGTTGGCCACTTCCAGCGGCACCTTCCATTCGTCACGGAGGCGCAGAAAAATGTTCTTGGCCGCGTCAAATTTTTCCCTCGGCACGGCGCGAAACAACGTTGCCACCATGATCTTGTTGTCCACAATCACACCCGCCGAACTGCCGCCAATGGCATCCACGCGCGGCAAATGCGCCGCGGCTTTCTTCAATCCACCATTCAAATGTTCGTAATGGTAATTCGGATCGGTTTGGTCTTTGGGATTCCACGGAAATTCGTCGCAGAAAACCACTTCACCGTTTTTGACCGCAGCGACTTTGTAATCGCTCGCGCCCAAATCAAACCCGATCCGGCAGCCGTCCAAGTGGCCACCAACCGCAGCGGTCATTTCCTTTTCGGCAGGCACGGACGCGGCGTCCACCTCCAGCACTTCAAACGAACGCTCATACACCCGCCCCATCAGATCCGCATCAAAGTGCCGTTCGCCAAATTTGGCATAACAACGTTGAATATGTTCACCGATTTTGCGCGGACCACCGACCCAAATCCGCCAACCACCTCGGGCCCAGAGCAGAAATTTCACGAGCCGCTCGGCGTAACGCAGCGTGTCCGGATCTGCTTCGGATTTCACCATGGTCTCGTAGCGTGAAATGAAACCGCCTTCGCGGTCGAGGCCGATGATGAGCGGAACCGCCTGGCCGGATTTTTTGGCGGCGGCGAGGTAATGCCGGTTGAACAGCGACGCCGGTTGAAAATCCGGATCGAGCGGCGCGATAATTTTTGGCGGCGATGACATTTTCACTTGAGTAGATTTGATTCCGGCGTCTCAACGGCTGCGTGGCGATAATTAATGTTCAACTCATCGAGCCGCTGCGCCTGGATTTGCAACCGGCGCATGAAGTCGTCCCAGTCGCGCGAATCTTTGGCCGACCAGGTGACTTCCGCGAGCGCGCAGGCGCGCGGGAAGGTCATGTATTCCGCGTGTTTCAAGTTGGGAATCTGTTCCGTCCACAAGTTGCCCTGGGCGCCGAGGATGTGCGATTGCAACTGCGGCGGCACATTCGTGGGCATGGGGTCGAAGGCATACATTCGATTCAACGTCAGCGGCCCGCCCCAGGCGGCGGCCTTTGGCTCGGTGACATGATTGCTCGACTGGTAGAAGTCGAAATAACAATATGCCGTCGGCGTCATCACCACGTCGTGACCGGCCTCCGCCGCTTCCTTCGCGCCGCCAATCCAGTCCATGACCGCCGCATTTTTGGCGAGGCCGCCCTGCAAAATTTCGCTCCAGCCAATCATGGAGTGCCCGTGCGCGTTCACGATTTTTTCAATGCGGCGGATGAACCAGCTCTGCAACTCCTCCTCGTCTTTCAGCCCTTCGCGTTTCATGAGCGCCTGGCAGTCCGCGCTGTTGTGCCAGGTTTCCTTCGGCACCTCGTCGCCGCCAATGTGGATGTATTGGCCGGGAAACAGTTGCGCCACTTCGGTCAGCACGGCGGCCAAAAACTGGAACGTCTCTTCCTTGGCCGGGTCGTAAATACCGTTGAAAATGCCGGCGGTCATAGAAGGTTCAAACGGCCCGCCCGTGCAACTGAATTGCGGATACGCCGCCAGCGCCGCCGTCGAGTGACCGGGCATTTCGATTTCCGGCACGATGGTGATGTGCCGCGCCGCCGCGTATTTCACCACGTCGCGAATGTCGTCCTGCGTGTAAAATCCGCCGTAACGTCCGTCCGGGCCGTAAGCGGTGGTGGACTTGGGGTCAAAGCCGAAGCCGCCGCCCGCGCGCCACGCGCCGACCTGGGTGAGCCTGGGATATTTTTTGATTTCAATGCGCCAGCCGTGATCGTCCGTCAGATGCCAGTGAAACACGTTCATTTTATGCAACGCCATCGCGTCGAGAAAAGTTTCGACTTCGGACTTGCTGAAAAAATGACGGCTCACGTCGAGCATGAATCCACGCCACTTGAAGCGCGGCCAGTCCTCAATTTGAACGCAGGAAATCTGCCAAGCCACATTGTGCACGGGGTTCGGGGAAAAAATTTCTGGCGGCAGCAATTGCAACAACGTTTGCACACCGTAAAACAAACCCGCCTGCGTCGGCGCGCGAATCACGATTGAATCCGGGGCAACGGTGAGCTCGTAACCTTCGGGGCCGAGATTCGTATCCGCATTTTTGGTCGTCAGCAAAATGCCGCCGGGGATGGCCGCGCCGCCAAAGAATTTCGTGCTGGTCTTGAACGGATAACCGGTGGCTGGGCGCAGTCGTTCCGTCAGAAATTTTCCGGTCGCGCGCGAGGCGGAATCCACATAGATGCGCGTGTCGGCGATGAGCTTGAACGCGCCAGCGTGCCGCTCCACTTTTTGCGGCAGCGGAATGACGGCCGGGCCGTCCGCGTTACTGGCGAAAACAGCAGCGGCAAGAAATAGAAAAAAAGTTGCGGCGATTTTGGATTTCATAAAGTTTAAGATTTTTTCCTGCCTTCGAAATGTTTTTCGATTTCTTCCAGGGTTTTCCCTTTGGTTTCCGGCAAAAAGAAAGCCGCCGTGATGAAATAAATCACCGTGCAACCGGCGAACGCGAAGAACATCGTCGAGTAACCATATTTGCCAACGGTCGGCAGAAAGACAGCGGCGATGGTGGTGGAGACGGCCTGATTGATGAGCAGCGCAATGCTCATGCCGTTGGAGCGGATGCGCGTCGGCATCAGTTCGGAGAGTGCGAGCCAAACGCACACGCCGGGGCCGACGGCGAAAAACGCCATGTAAATGTAAAGAAGAATGGCCGTGAACCGGCCGTTTTGCGTGTCCGGCACGGGCGTGATGAGCGCGGCGTCAATTTTCAACGGCGCGGTTTTGGCGGCGTCGAGATTGCCAAAAGGATTCGAGAAAAAGGCGATGACTTTATTTCCCGGAACGGAATTGGTGCGCGAGAGGTCAATCGGTTTGGCCGTCGCGTCGGAGCGCATGGCGGGAGTTGCCGCGCTGAAATCGCCGTAGGAATAAATGATGACCAGCGTCGTGGGCGTTGAAGCGTCGAAGCGTCGAAGCGTTGAAGCGGCTAAAAGATTCGTCGCGGTTTTTTCATTGAACGCGAGCGTGAGCGTTTGATTCGTTGTGACCATTGATTGCACGGCGTCCTTCAGGTCCACCCGCAATTTTTCCGTTTTATGAAAGAGCAAGCCGACACAAATCATCGAAACGATCACGCCGCCTGTGCCAAGTGAAAGCAAAAATTTCCGGCCTTTGCGGTCCACCAAAACGACGGCGATGTAGGTGATCAGGAAATTGACGATGGTGAAAAAGACGTAGCCGAGGTGCGCCCAAAAATCGCTCAAGCCGGCCTGAATGAGAATCGTGGCGTTGTAGCCAATGATGGAATTGACGCCCGTGAGCTGGTTGCACGCGAGGATGACGCAGGCCAGCATGAACGGGATCACGTATTTGCGGCGCAGCAGAGATTCCTTGATTTTATCGCCGGTTGAAGCCTTTGCTTTTTCAGCGGCGACTGTCTCTTCCATTTCCTTCAATTCGATTTCCGCCTGTTCGGCCGTGCGCGAACGCAAAAGCGCGGCGCGGGCGGCGTCTTTTTTTCCGCGGCGAAAAAGCCAGCGCGGCGATTCGGCCACCATGAAACTGCCGATGACAAACAGAATTCCCGGCGGCAGCGAAACCCAGAAGATGCTGCGCCAGGCGATGTCCTGTGCCGCAAACAACTTTTGGGCGTCGCCGAGTTTGGCTACCACATCCACGCGATGGCTGAAATACAGGCTGATAAACGCCGCGGCGACGATGCCCAGCGTCAGCAGCCACTGAAAAATTCCCGTGCCTTTGCCGCGATCCGCCGCGCCGAGACATTCCGCAAGATAGAGCGGCACCACGACGCCGATGAGTCCGGCGCTGATGCCTTGCAGCAACCGGCCCAGAACCAGCGCTTCGTAGCCATGCGCCAGCGCAATCATCGGGATGCTGATGACAAACAGAATGCCGCTCAACGCCATCATTTTTTTGCGCCCCAGCCGGTCGGCCAGCAGGCCGGCAAAAAGGGTTGAGATCACACTGCCCAGCAGAACGGCGGCGACGATGAATGAAAGTTGCCCGGCATTCAGTTTGGAGGTGGCTTCCAGATAAGGCAGCGCGCCGGAAATAATTCCTACGTCCACGCCGTAAAGCAGTCCGCCCAAGCCGGCGACGAGCAGGAGAAAACTATTGTAACCCGGCTTCGCCGTGCCATGATTCTCGTTCATATATTTTATTTGGATTACGGTTTCGGATGCGGTTTCAACGGATCAAATCAAGCAGGCTGCC
>DAIRTX010000011.1:0-65601 GCA_036803685.1 Verrucomicrobiota bacterium
TGCGGCGACTGATGCATCAGTTCAACCAGGCTGTGCAGTTCATCTTTGGTCAGCAGCATGACGACAAAAGATTAGCAGAGTTTTTTCACCAAGGCACGGCAAAGTAATGCCCCGGCCGAGTCGCATGGCCATAATACCAATTCCCGATAATAATCGGCACATTTCCCAGACGGTAGGGCCGCGTTGCTGCGCGGCCATCATCCCCGGCGGCGCAGCTCCGATAGATCGCGAGCAGGCAGCGCCGCCCTGCCCATTGCACTGATTGTCTCTGAGAATTGGTATAATTCTCCTTTGCCGGCGAAGGCGAGGAGGACGGGCGCGGGCTTGTCCACATACATCGTGTGCAAGCTGTGATGAGGGCGCATCTCAAATTGAGATGCGCCCGCCAGGCTGGGGCGCAGCTTGACACCACCACCACCAAGGTAGGGCGGCGCTGCCGCGCCGCCCAAACTTCCACCAGAACGAGCGGAGCGATGTTCTTGCGTGCGCATTCCCATGGTTCCGCCGGCATCGCTGCGCTGGCTGGCGGTGAGATTGGGGCAAACCGGCAGGTTTGCCCTGCCATTTGCGTGGGAGTGTCAAGCTGCGCCCGCCAGCCTGTTTTGTTTATAATTAATATTTGTGTTCCAGGGAAATGGGCATAAATTTATTTTTCATACCAGGACCAGATGCCAACACCGGGAAATCAAGTGCGGCAGATTTTGGTGGTGGACGACGAACCCGCCGTCTGCGATGCCATCAAGATGATGCTCAAGTTCGACGGACACGCAGTCCAGACTGCCAATGGCAGCAAAGCAGTCCTGTCCTTGCTTGAGCAGGGCAAGTTTGACTTGATCATCACGGATTATTCCATGCCTGGAATGAAAGGCGACGAACTGGCCGCCGTCATCAAGCAGCGCCTGCCCCATCAGCCAATCATAATGATTACGGGCTATGCCGAAATGTTGAAGTCTTCCGGTGATCCGCTTCCGGGCGTGGATTTCATAATCAGCAAACCATTTTCGCTGGCAGACCTGCGCGAAGCCATTGCCGGGGTATTACCGGGAAGCTGAAGGTTAGAGCCCAGGCATTCAGCTTGTTCCAGAATGCAGTTCCGCCATGCGGGACTGATACCATTTCCCGATAATAATCGGCACCTATTCCAGACGGTAGGGCCGCGCTGCTGCGCGGCCATCATACCCGGCGGCGCAGCAGCACCGCCCTACCAAACGTCAGAGCGCAGTTAGAATCCGTTCGATTTGTTTCGCGTGATTGTCCAGATTGCCATCGGTCCACACAACGAAATCGGCGCGGGAAATTTTTTGTTCAACCGGCCATTGCGCGGCCAGGCGCTGCTTGATTTGCTCCGGCGTCCACCCCCGACTCAGCAGCCTTTGGCGCTGTGTCGGGGCGGAACAGGCGACGCAAATGATTTTGTTGAAATGGGATTCGGCCCGGGTCTCGAAAAGCAGTGGAATCACAACGACGGCGAGCGCGCGGTTTTCCCCGCGCCAGGTTTCCACTTGGGCGAGCCAGCGTTCGCGGATGCGCGGGTGGAGAATGGTTTCGAGTTTTTGGCGCGCGGCGGCATCGGTAAAAACGATTCGCGCCAGTTCATCGCGACGAAGCCGTCCGTCCGAAGCCACGATGCTTTTTCCGAATTCAGCCTGGATTTTCGCGAGCGCGGGCTGGCCGGGTTGAACGAGTTGCCGCGCGAGTTCGTCGGTGTCCACCACCTGTGCGCCGCGGGCGCGGAGGAAATCGGCCGCGGTGGATTTGCCCATGCCCACGCCGCCAGTCAGACCGCAGACTTTCATCGGTCCAAAATTGCCCGCTACGGCCCCAAGACGGCGCGGTAGAAGCGAGAGGGATAATTCGTCGAGCTCGGATCGGTGAACGTAAACGGCGGAGTGCTGGTAAAGATGTTCACCCAGTTAAAGAGGTTGGTGGATGCCTGGATAATGATCGAAGCCGGCGGATTAGTCGGGTTGGTAATCGTGAGCCGGAATGTGCCGTTGGAGATCACAAGACTTCCAAATTGCGGCGGACTGGAAACCCCGACGGTAACAGTTACGGACGCGGCATTGTCATCCGAATTGGGATCCGAAGTGACAGAACTCACAATGGCGGAATTCGTGACAGAACCGGCGGCGGTCGGACGCAGAACCAGCGTGAGGGTTGCGCCGGCGTTGGCGGCAAGCGGGCCGACATTCCAAGCCAACAATGAGCCGTTCGTGCTCACCGTGCCTTGCGAATTGGTGGCGGAAACAAACTGCGCACCGGATGGCAGAGGATTGGTCACGGTGACACCTGTGGAAGCCGAAGGCCCGTAATTTGTCACCGCGATGACGAAAGTCAGATTATTGGAAACCCCGACGGGATTCGGCGAAGCAGTCATGGAAATGGCGCTGTCCGCCGCTGAGCCGACGGGGCTGGAGGTGATCAAAGTGAGCGACCAGCCGTTGGAAATAGCGCCGGCGTTGATCGCCGCGTCGTCAATCACGAACAGCGACCAGGCGCCATTCGGATTGCCAGCGTAGAGACCGGACAAATTCGTGGCATACGGGGCGGCCGGCGCGGGCGGGGAGAACGCGGGGCTCAGGATGAATGCCGTGGGTCTGTAGGTGCCGGAAACAATCTGGGCGGCGTTCGTCAAGAAGGGGTAGTTGGTGGCGTCATCAAAGGTGAGCGTAACGCCATTAACAGCGTAGCCGCCGCCCGCATGGGCCATGAGCAATGCGCTTTGCTGGGACGGCGATTCCAGCAGCGCGTCAATGTCCGCAGGCCAGGAGTGAGTCAGATTGGCGAAGGTAACGGTGGCTTTGATCAACAAACCACCAACACCGCTGACGTTGATGGTGGACGGATACGGCGAGGCGCTCGCATGGTCGTTGATGATAATGAGGTTGGTGTTGGCAAACGTGTTTATCGAAGTTCCCAGCGTGTAGGTGAAGCTGTTGGTGCCGATGTTGTTGGTGCCGTCCTGCAGTTTGAAGGTGGCAACAATTTGCTGGCCGTTGGTGCCAACGGCCTTGAAGGAGAATGACTGGGAAGCCGAAGGACCGCCGACGATCAGGTAGCCATAGCGCTGCGGCGTGGATGCATTGGTGACGCCATTGATGTTGAGCAACGTGGCATACAGGTTGGTCACGTCGTTGCCACCGGCGTCGCGGAAGGCGAACAACAACGCAACCGTTTCACCCGGATCAATGATGCCGTTGGTCGGACCGGATTCAGAAATCAGGGTGGAACCCGCCGGAACCACGGAGCTGCCGCTGGTGTCATGGATGGTCAGTGTGGCGGCGTAGGGCGCAATGAGGATGCCATTGACCGGATTGGACAATTGCACCAGCACGGTTTTATCCGGTTGCACAACTGTGTTGTTAATCACGGTCACGGAAAAGGTCTGGCTGGTTTCGCCATTGGTGAAAACGCACGTGCCGTTGGTCGCAATGTAATCCAAGCCGGCGACAGCAGTGCCGTTGGCGGTGGCAAAGTTGACGGAAGACACCGTGTTGGTGTTTTCAATGCGCAAAACTGTAATCGTCGCCGCCACGCCCGTTTTGAGCACGGTGTAGGTTGGGCTTGAAAAGCTCAAGCCGGAGTTGCTGTCAATGATGGTCACGACCTGGTTGCTGGGCGACACGAGTTGTCCGGGCGGCGTGGGATTGGACAGGCTGACGGTGAAGGTGTGGTTGCCATTCACCAACGAGTTGGTGAGAATCGGCACGCTGAAGGTGTTCGTTCCAACGCCGCCGGTGAAGACCAGCGTGCCGCTGGTGGCCGTGTAATCCACGCCGGCGACCGCGGTGCCGTTGGTCGTGGAATAATGCACAGACAGTGGTTCGACCCCGGGGTTGGAGCAAACAACGGTGATGATCGCGCTGCCCGCGTTTTTGTAAACGCTGGAGGCCGGGTTGAGGAAGCTCAAGCCGGCGTCGGCGTCCTGCAGCACAACCACCGTGTTGCTCGGGCTTGCCAGTTGAACGCCCGCGCTGGGGCTGGAAAGGCTCATGGTGAGCGCCAAATTGCCGGTGACTTGCGGATCATAAAGGAGCGGAAGTGAAATCGCCTTCAAGGTTTCGCCGGCGTTAAAAGTCAAGCTGCCGCTGACAGCGGTGTAATTGACTCCGGCCACCGCCGTGCCGTTGGCGGTGGCATAGTTGACTTGAACGCTGCTGCTGGCGCCGCCGAACCGCTGGACAAATATCGGAACCAACCCGTTTGTCTCCCTCACATAATTGGTGGCATTGACGAAGGCCACGCCAATGTTCGTATGCAAAAGGGTCAAGGTCGCGTTGGTGGGGGCGATGAGCACCGCGCCGCTGCTTGGATTTGACAGCACCACTGACAGGCTTACAGGTCCCTGCGCGATGTTGTTGTTAACGAGCGGCACGGCGAACGTCTTGCTGGCATCTCCATCATTGAAGGACAAGGTGCCGCTGGTGGTGACGTAATTCAACCCCGGCAAGGCCGTGCCCGCAACGGTGTTGTAAGCCACCGTGACAGTGCCGGATGTTCCGTTGGTGCGAACCACCGTGAGGTAGGCGTTGCCATCGCTTTCGTAGGCCGTGTAATTGGTCGTCGAAAAGCTCAACTGACCCGGGGCATAGACGGTGTCAATGATGGTGAGCGTGGCGTTCGAGGGGCTGACCAAGGCGGTGTTGACCGCATTGTTCAACGTGAATGTCACCGTCCGGTAGCCTTCCGGCAGACTATTGTTGATGATGGGAACTTGAATCTGCTTGTCCGTGTCTCCCGGATTGAACGTGATGGTGGTGTTGGTCGGATAGAAATCCACACCCGGCACCGCCGAACCATCGGTGGTGGTGACGAAGTCCACCGAGGAGGTGCCGTTGGTGGTTCCCAAACGAATGACATCAATCGGCGCAAAACCAGTCAAAATATTTTTGCTGACCGAATAATTTGCGGCTGAAAAACTCACGGCGCTGTCATCATTAATGATGGTCAGCACGGCTGTGGGTTGAAGTCCCATCCCCGCCGGCGGCGTTGGATTTGAAATCGCCAGATTCACCGTCAAGTCGGGGGTAACAACTCCATCGTCCATCACCGGAACGGCCACCGTTTCCAGAACCTCGCCCGGCGGGAAATTGACTGTGGTGGCAACCGCAGTGTAATTCGTGCCCGCCACCGCCGAGCCACCGCTCGTCGTGGCAAAGTTGACGGAAATATTACCCGAGCCATCGGAATTGGGACCGCTGGTGCCGCCCGTGCGCCGGATTGTGACAAGGGCTTGTCCGCCCTTTTCGTCAACTTGATACCCGGCCGAGGTGAATTGCAGCAAGCCGGAACCTATCACCGAACCGCCGTAAATCCGGGCAATATGCGCATGGGGTTGATCATCGTATTGGGTAAAGCCGCCGCCAATGACCAACATTTGATACGCGGGCTGAATGAGGAGCGCGTCAATGGCACCGTTCGCGCCGTCGCCGAAATTGATCGTCGCATCCACTGCGCCGTTCGGCAGCAACCGGGTGATGCGATTACGGGTGACACCATTGGCCCGGGTAAACTGGCCGACCAGCACGATCCGATTATCGGCCTGCACCGCAATGGCTTGCACGGAGCCATTGGCGCCGACGCCCACGTTGGTCGTGAAATTGGCATCCAACGAACCGTCGCTGTTCAAACGGGCAATACGGTTCAGGGCGGTCCCATTGACATTGGTGAAGTCGCCGCCAATGAGGATGCGGCCGTCACTTTGAATGGCAATGGCGCGAACGGTGTCATTGGCCCCCAAATTCAAGTCGAAGTTGGTGTCCACGGAACCGTCGCCATTCAATCGCGCGACATGGCCCAGGGCAAAACCATTGATGTTGGTGAACGCGCCGCCGACCAGCAATTTGCCCGCGAACGGCGAGTTGGCGGGATAAACGGCAATGGCATAGACCGCGCCGTTGGGGCCGGAACCGGTGGCAAAAGACGAGTCCAGCGAGCCGCCGGCAGAATTCGTACTGCCACCATTGAGGCGGGCAAGGTTGGGGCTGGCGCCGCCGCTGATGGTGTTGAACGCGCCGCCAACGTAAATTTCCCTCGCGCCATTAACGAAGGTTTCGGCCAGCGCGTAAACCGGAGCACTCGCTCCACCCGGGGGACTAAAGCTGGTGTCCAAGGAACCGTCGGTCATCAGGCGGGCGATGCGATTACGGGCAGTGCCATCAACGTTGTTGAACGCGCCGCCGATAATCACGCGCCCATCCGTTTGACAGACCACGGCCTGCACGGCGCCGCCGGTGGCGCCGGAATAAAGACCGTTGTTGAGGAAGCCGGCACTGTCCAGCGAGCCATCGGCGTTCAGCCGGGCGATGCCACTATCGGGGGCGCCATTGACATTGGTGAAGTTGCCACCGGCGAGGATTTGTCCGTTGGGTTGCAACGCGAGCGCCAGCACGTCGCCGTTCATGACCGGAGTAAAGGAGCCGTCCAGCGAACCGGGCGGCCAGGTGTAAGTTTCGGCATCCAAAATGTTGACGACGGCATTGCTCGGCGAACCCAACATCGCGTTGACCGCATTGGTCAAACTCACATTGAAATTGAACGCATTGGTGCCTTCCGGCGCACCGATGTTGGTAATCGTCACGTTGAAGCTGGCAGCAGTTTGGTTGGCGGCAAAGTTAAGCACGTTGTTGGTGCCAACATAATTAATGCCGTTCGTAGCTTTGGGCCCGTTGCTGGTGTAATATCTGACAGAGACCGGGGCGGCGATGCCGCCCGTGCGAAGGACGGTGATGGTGACATAGCCGCCGTCTTCGCGGACGACATAACTGGGCGCGCTGAACTGGAACACACCGTAGCTGTTGTCGTTGGTGATCGTCAGCGTGGCATTGGTGATGGAATTGTTGGGCGGCGTGCCGACATAGAACAGCGCCGGCTGGTACGTGCCATTCTGCGTGGGATTGAACAAGTAAACCCGAAATTGTTTAATGGGACCAACGACGCCGGTGTTTGTGAGCGCGATAGAGACGGTGCGCGACGAAGCGTCACCGCTGTTCCAATTCAGGATGTTCGTCGCGCCGAAGTAATCCAGTCTGTTGGTTGCCGATGGGCCATCGGTGGTGGCGTATTGGACAGTAAGGGTGCCGGCGCAGCCGGCGACGCGATTGATGACGAAGGTGATGAAGCCGGCGCTTTCACTGCCGATGTAATTGTTGGCGCTGAGGGTCAAATAACCCCGGAAATTGGGGTTGATGAGGCGGAGCACCGCGTTGGATATTCCAATCGTCGCATTGCCATCAACGGGTGCGCTGAGGGGGGGGTTCAAGTGGAGAAAGACGGTCTTTTCCACAAACTCCGTGGAACTCAAGCCGTTGAGTATATTTGTAACCGTGAAGAAATTGCTGACATTGTTCGCTGAGATTGAGACAAGCTTGTTGGTGAGGCCTATGTAGTCTATGCCCACAATGGCCGTTCCGTTGGTGGCGAAAGCACGCATGGACACCGGGCCGTAAACGCCATTGCTCCGAACCACTTCGATGGAAGTGATGATATTGGTTGCCACATAAAGGGAAGAGAAAAATCCGAACGTGCCGGAATTTTTCGAGTCATCAATCAGCGCGAACGGCGTCGCGGACACCCCCAGTGCGGCGCCGAGCGGAATGTTCTGGCCGCCGAGATAAAATTCATCGGCCCCGCTCGGGTTGGCCAGTTGGAACTGGGCATTGAGGTCGCCCAACATCGAGGGGTTTTTGCTGATGCTGAGCGTGACGAACGAATTGCTGCTAATTAACGAGTCCGTCTGAGACAAAGGGGCGAAGACATCCCGTAGCGAGCCATTGCCTCCAAACAGGCCATCACTGCGCAAGCGGGTTTGGGTCGAGGTGGTGAAACGCCAGGCGATCCAGAACAGGGGCGGCGGGCCGTCATACAAGTAATCCGCGCCGCTTTGGGCCGTGCCCGGCTGGACGGAAAAGTTGGCTGAAACCGGCCCCAACACGCCGTTGGTCCGCACAAAGTACACGGATTTGGAGGGCTGGCTCCGGTTGGCCGAATAGGGCGGCGACAGACTGATGTTGCCCGGTCCCGGCGTCGAGCCGCCAATCAAACGGGCGATGCTCTGGCGGTTGCGAACGCCATCGCGCGCCTTGGGTTCAACCCACAAGTTCGGGTCGCCGAAACCTTCCGGTATCCCCAGATGATTGTCCAAATAATTGCGGACGCTGGGGCTCGCCTGGCCGCCGCCCACCTGATAGAATGTTCCACCAATGATCACGTTGCCATCGCTTTGGACGCCGGAGGCATAGACCGCCGGGGTATCGTCGGAATAAATCTTCTTCAGGCCGGCAAACTGGTTGTAAGCGGTGTCGAGGAACGTGGTGTCCACCGTGCCGTTGGCATACAACCGGGTGAAACCGAGGCGGTGCGTGCCGTTGAACGACGAGAATTGCCCGCCGACATACATCGTGCCGTCCAACTGGAGCGTGATGTTCTTAACCGTGTCGTCGGCGCCCAGTCCGGGGAAGAAACTGGTGGTGTCCAGGCTGCCATCCGGGTTCAGCCGCGCCAGGCGGTTGTAAGCAATGCCGTTGAAATGAGTAAACGCTCCGCCCACCACCACCTTGCCATCAAGCTGCCAGCCCAAGGCGTAAACCAGGTCATCGGCGCCGGAAAGGGGGCTGAAGGTGGTGTCCAGCGAACCATTGGCGGTGAAGCGGGCAATATCGGCATAACTTTGGCCGCTCACGTCGAAGTCGCCGCCAACCATTATCCCGCCGCCCCCACCGAAAGTAACCGTCGCACTGTACGACCACAGGGTGCCAAACTGTCCACCGCCCTGATTCATGACAATGGTAATAAGGTTGGTGGTCAGGCCGTTGGTCGGACCAAAGGGGAGCACGAAAGTGTTGGAGAAGCTGACCGGGCCGGTATCGTAAATCAAAATGCCGGTGCCAGCAGCAACATTTGTATCCCCGTAAAAAACCCGCATATCGTCGGGTTGTCCGAGCATGTCATAATTAACCGTCAGCGTACCGGCGGTGGCCAGGCCGAAGTTGACGGCTTGATCAACCTCATTACTGCCGCCGCTGGAAGTGTTGTTGATTGCAAGACTGAAGACCGGCAATGCAATGGCATAAACCGGGCCATTGAGGGTGGTGCCCGGATCGAAGGTGGTGTCCAGGGTGCCATCGGCGTTCAACCGGGCAAGGTAATCGCGCGCCACGCCGTTGACGTTCTGAAATTCACCGCCAATCAACACCTTGCCGTCCGGTTGGACGGCGACGGCCCGAACGTAGTCATCCGCCGACGCGTTAAACCCCATGTCGAACGAACCATCGGCCTTCACCCGGGCAACGTAGCCGCACGGCGTGCCATTGAACGACGAGAAGTTGCCGCCGACGACAAACTTATTGTCTGGAGTCAAGGCCACCGAATTGATGGGGCCGTCATCAGGCCCGGAGCCGGGGTCGAACGATGAATCCAGAACGCCGTTGGTGTCAACGAGCGCGATGCTGTTGATTGAATTGCCGTTGTAAGTGGGAAAGTCACCGGCGATGAGCGTTTCATTGTTGGGCAAGACCAGCAGACTGTTCACCAAACCGGACACGCCAGGCATGCCATTGCCGCTCGGCAAGCCAAACACGATTTCGGGCGGCAAGGCCAGACTGTCGCCGAAATCCGGGTTGTATAATTCATCCACCGAACCGGCCGGCGGATGCTGGTCGTTAAACAGGATGGTCACGGTGGTTTCGGCGACCATGCCGGCAAGGGCGGGCACAGTTTGACCGCCAACAGTTATCATCTGATAAAGCTGGATTTTAAAATCCCGGTTGAATTTCGTGAGCGTGGAATTGGTGACCGTGAAGGTGATGGGCTGGTAAATTGCGTCAACGCCATTGGCGGGAAAGGTGATGGTGCCCCCCTGCCCCGTGTCTGCAGGAACCATGTCAAAGTCGGAATTGGTCGCTAGAATTGTCGCGAAATTCGGCGGCGTGGGGACGGCATAATCGGAGCCTGGCTGGAGGGGGAACCAATTATTCCACTCCTCGCTGGGATCTGCATCACTGTTAACGAAATTATTGACGCGGTAATGCATAGTAATCGCCGAGGTGTTGGTGGCAGTCGGGGAACGCGCCACATAAATGGTGACCGGCGTCGTATAGCCTTTGGAATTGGCCGGGTCGTTGACGTCTTCCGGAACGCGGAAATTGCACTTTTGAAAGCTGACGATGGGGTTGGTCGGCATCCCTATGACGTAATTGGTCGTCGCCGGCGTCGTATTGGTGTCCACCACCGGAATCAGGTCCGGCCCATAAGGATCGGCGCTCACATTCAAAATTTTCACCAGCGCGAGGCTGAAGCTGGGGTCCACGCGAGGCGGAGCGACAGCGCCGGATTCATATTCATGCAGATCAAGCCCGGGACTAGACAATTCCACTCCGAAAACCGTGTTATTCGTGTAGCCCCCCGAACCGTTGATGCCGGGATAAAGAATTGGAATGAGAATGGTCTTGCTCATCTCGTAATCATCGAAGAGCAGCGTGCCGCTGACCGGTGTGTAATCAACGCCGGCGACTGCCGGCACATCGTTATTTGGCAAAGCAGGCAGAGCCGTTCCATCTTCAGTCGTGTAATCCACCATGCAGCGCCCGGAAGAGCCGGCGACGCGGGTGACGGTGACCAGCACGCCCGGCACGTTGTAATTATAGTAGGTGAAAAGCACCGCATTGCCGACAGGAACATAATGTACCAGGTAAGCACTTTCCGTCTGGGCAGCCTGGTAAAGCGGCAACCCTGTCCAATAGTCCACGTCTTCGGTGGCAAAACGGAAGACGCCCGAAGATTTGTAGGCCCAATTAAGCAAAATGGATCCCTTCGAGCTTTTTGTATCCACCGCAAAGTAGTAAGTCGTCCCGGCCTTGGCGTTAAAACGAAGATGGCTGGGCCCGTAGTAAGGCTGTATGTAGCTAAATACCGGCGAGCCGCCGGGACCGACAACCCAAGCGTAATCGCCGCTGCCGGTTCTATTCATAGGGCCATCTTGACCCAATTCCTGTGGAATTGAGCTGTTGATGGGGAAAAGGTCGTCATTGGCCGCCACCTGATTGAGCGTGGTCAGATTGGTCCCCGTAAAAACCCCAAGCACGGTATCGAGCATCCCGTTGGTACCCATGCTGCCGATGGTGTCGAGTTCCACTTCCCCGTCAACCGGGGCCGTCCACTGATACCAAAGGGGCGCATTGTTAGTGAAACCGGCGATTTGGGGGGCACTAGCCTCGGAACCGCCGCTGGTATTATCATTCGTAACGGAGCCCCAGTACCCGGACAGATTTGCAGCCGTGGCGAAGGTAAACTGTGCTCTGCCAACATCCGCCGCGAAACAGGCCAAAATCACCAGACCCAGCTTCATCAAGACGGCACGGCTCACGAGGTTTGGCAACCTCAAGCTTGTGAATTTTCGCATAATCTTTTTTGCCACGCTGCTTACTGTTTTGTATCCACCCGAACCCGATAAAACCGCATAGGGTCGGCGACTGGATTGGTCATCATCACTGGCACCGGCGGCCAAGCCGACGAAGCCGGCGTGATGAAATTCGTAAGGGTCAGCCAGTTTGGCATCATTAAATTGGTCTTGTAAAAGACGTAGTTGGTGACGTAACCGGTCGCGAGCGTGGCCTTCTGCCACTTGAGCACCGCCGCCGGCACGGGCGTGTTGGCCAACGATATTGTGAAAATCAGATTGGTGGGGTTGATGGTGCCGAACGGCGTCAGGTCATAAAGATTGGGAATCCCGTCCCCGTCGGAATCAATATTTATGCTTTGGCGCAGCGCGGCATTGAAGGGATAAGTCGTGCCATCGGGATAAACTATATTGGTAGAACTGAAATAACCCGCGTAAGCAGGCACCCAGCGCAGCCGGTTGCCGTTCAGATGGTTCAACTTCTCAGCCACGGACACGCCGTTGGCCATTGCCTGGGCGTAATAAATCACCATGTTGGGACCAATGCCGAGTGCATTGACCAGGGTGCCATCGAAATTGGTGGCGGAATCGAGGAGTTCGAGTTCATCCACATACAACGCGTTGCTGGTAGTGGCGCCGTCGAATCGGAACAAGCCTGCCCCCGGCGCGTCCAAAATGAGCCGGCCAACCGCTGCATTGTCCGTATAACCGGTCGCCGTAGCACCAAAGTCGTGGCCGGCCCAAACATGGTCAACCTCGGCCTGACCCAAAGCCGTGTCATAAATCGTAGTGCCCAACAATTCTCCCGTCGCCGGCTTGATCCACAAATTGAACCCGTTTGAACAAGAGAAAGTGTTGCCAGCGCCAAAGCCACCATCGGACAAATTGGCAACCACCGTGAAATCCAGCGCGTCATTGGCGGAAAGTGTGGATTGACTGATTTGCAGGGTGTTGGCCTGGAACTGAATGTCAGCCCCGGACACAATTGTGGCACCCGTTAACCGGCCGGTCTGGGTGGTTAAACTGAAATTCCCATATTGCGTGAAGTCGGTTCCATTATTAATTTGGAAGTCAACGCTGTTGATCGTCTGGTCGCCGGCACTAATTGTCCCGTTATTGACGAACTCCAGGTAGTTCGTTGGTCCATCATCTCCAAAATGCGCGGAGTTGGGAATGGAGAGGAAACCATTATTGGTGAAATATCGCAGGGTGGGCGCATTGGCATAGGTCCAATTCTGCAGCACCCCGGAAAGGCTGACATTCCCTTGCAGGGTGGCGATCCGGCCATCGAGGAGAAATGAGTGGACAATATTCATAGAATCGCTGACGAGGATGTTGGTGCTGTGCAAGATTAAATCCTGAACCAGCACCGGCACCCGCGAAGAAAGCTGGCCGGCATCCACCAGCAGGACATAAAGGTTGTATTGAACGACATTGGTCAACGGTGACTGGAAGGAACTTGTCCACCCGTTGGTGGTCGCGTAATTGTTGAGGGTTACCACCACCTCAGAATTGCTCCAAACACCACTCCAGGCGGAAACCGTCCCCTGCAACCGGTTAACATACGGGACCGCAAGATTGGTAATGTTCAAAAAGCCGTTGGTTGAGCCGAGGTTGTAACTGAGATTCTGACTATCCATGACCGCGTTGGTGCTGGAAATGAGATTGGTGGCCTGAATCACAATCTCGACTTCAGCGCGTATGCGTGTCTGGAAGAGATTCAGATTGCCCGCATAAATGCTAACTTTGCCCGGGCGATTTGTGAGTGAGCCAACGGACGTCGCAGCAATATTGTCCACCCGCGCGGAATAGCCGGCATACCTGGCGGTTACAACAACATTGGTAAAGTCGGCAAGGAATAAAAAGTCGGCGGCGGGAACCCCCACCCCGGCAAAACCGTTGGCAAATGCGGGCGGTTCCGTCCGGGACAGGCTATAATTACCCGGTCGAAATGTTGCACCCGAACATTGGGCATAAGGGTTCAAGATGAGGCTGGTATCAAACCCTCCATTGGTGGTGGAGGCCAAAGTATCCACGAGGTAAATGTCACTCGTCTCCGGCAAAAGCGTGATCGTATTTGTGGAGATTGTCTCCAGGCGCACGGCAACGGTTTGGAAAAGATTTGTAGGGTTTGAATTGGGCAGGAACCTGACCTGACCGGTAATGTTGGGGTCGTTAGTGTTAATGTTAATGAAAACAGCCTGTCGGAATATATTTGTGGTGAAAGTTATGGGCGCGTTGGGCAAACCACTTGAGTTGGTAGTGAACAACATCAAACCACCTCCCAAAGTCTCGACCGAATCAGACACGACGGGTTTATTTGTCGTGAATGTAACAAAAACATTTGACACCCCACAGGGCTCGCTTACCAGGAAGACTGGCGGGAAATTTGTTACCCCATCCCATATCTTCGCGCTGTTTAAATCCATGTTGGTCTGCCCCCAATACAGGTCATAGATGGCCGTATCGGGCGTGAAATTTGTGCCACTATTGCCATTGTTAATCCCCACAATCGGCATAATCCCCACCGAGCTGCGATGAAGGTCCACGGATGTGCCGGTCAATTTGATCTCACCGTTGGCGCTGGCAAGGAGTGTTCCCTTGTTGACGATGTTGGTGGCTGACACCCACAAATAATTTGTCCCGTTGACCAATGCGCTCGCGCTGTTATTGACGAAATTTGCCGACCAACTGCGCATTCCGGCAAACGTAGGGCCCCAATCAAACTCCCAGCCGACCGATCCATTCATGGTTCCAATGTTGGTATAGTTGAGGGTATGCGCCGTTGTGAATCGCAGTGTGGTAAAAATGTTCCAGATCCCCGCGTTGTAAAAGTTGGTGGCGTCAACCTGGGGCGGAGTTCCTGTAACCGTGGCGGGGCTGGTATATAAGGCGTCTGTCGCTTGCACCGCAACCGGGAATCCGGCCAGAACCAATAAAAGCAAAATTGATAATAATCCTTTATCAAGCTGCCTGGTTAATTTGGAAAAAATTGGTCTCATTTTACAGGCACTGATTAGTTGATGGTAATCGAAAAACTCCACCGCACATCCGGAAACGTCAACGACGGATAAGCCGCCCCGGTGGTGCCGTCCGGCAGACTGCTCAGCGTGGTCCCGGTGAGCGCATTGGTCAGGGTGCATTGGTCAGGGTGCATTAGTCAGGGTGTGTGACCCAGAACCTGATTCTCCAGATTCTGAATGCTGGTGCCGTTGGGATATACAACCGGATCATTGGTCGTGCCATCGAACGATCCCCAGATGAAGTATCGGCCGTAATTAGGCCCGTTCAGAAAACTGGTGCCGACATTTATATATACGGGGCCAACTTTGTCGAAGGAAATTTTGGTGAAAGGGTTGATGGTGCCGGGACCTGCCAAACCCGGATAAGCGTTGGCCTGATTAAAAGTGATGTTGCGAGCGTAAATAGAAACCCCAGGGATGGCGGCAGGCCCGGCGGCTAAATCCGCCGCGGCGAAAGTAAAGTCCGGGGTGGTCACCACCCGCAGGAAGGTCTGACTCTGCGCCTTGCTGCCGGAGATAACGACCATCGTGTAGATGTTGGTGATGGGCTGGAAGAACTGGCCGAGGAGCGAATCAAAGGGGGCGCTGACAAACTGGATTTTCTCGATGCCCGGATGCAAACCCGGGCCGTTGGTCGCACCGCCCGTAACCGTGCTTGAGCAGATGGGCGACTGCACGACATAGACATGGCTGGTGGAATAGGTCACAAGGCTTTGGGAAGTGAAAAAGCCCGCCGAGTTGCTGGCGGCGAAAAGAAAGTTGGTCGTCGCCGTCACATTGGTCGCCAGCGTGCTCAGAAAGTGCGGCGGGCCGCAGAGATAATTGGTGTTAATGTAATATTCCCCCGACGGCACATTGTTGAGGATGACGGTCTTGGTCGTGGTATTGGTGCCCAGCGTGCCATACGGCGCGCCAATAACCGGTTCGCCCACCGTGACCGTCACCAGCGAGACACTGGTATTGGGGTGGAAGCCGTTGGGGATGATGACGAGGTTGGCAAAAGTGTCCGAGTAAATTGCCGGGAATGAGTAGGTATAGCCATTGGTCTTGACCACCAGCGTCGGCGTGCCATACGGCGCGCCAATCAGGTTGGTGTAATAGGCAACCACAATCGGCGTGGCAATGTTCGTGAAATAATATGAAGAATTAACAATGACCAGCCCCGGAAACAAATTGGACAGGGTGACCGGATTATTGGTTCGAGCGGACCACCAAAACGCATTATAGTTGGAAGTGTAAAGCAGGGATGGCGGGCCTAAGTTGGTCACGCCAATAGTGGTGGAGCCGGTCAAGATGCTGCCCAATGCCGGGGATTCAAAATTGATATTGTTCGAGCTTAAAAGATACCTCAATCCACCCGCATCATCACGGGTCAGATCCGTATAAAAACCGCCATAGTGTCGATACAGGCCCATACCGGCCACGGCCGTAAAAATATCGTCCAAAGGTTGCTTGGGAATGGGAACTGTAACCGCCAGAGGGTCGGGGCCGGTGCAAATTTCGCTAATGACATAAGTGTAAAGCGTGTTATTAACGTAAGCCGAATATTGAATTACATTCAATGGAGTGGGTGTCGGATCAAAATTTCTCATCACCACCAGGTAATCCATGACTGGACAAGTGGTGTTGGGGGGTGGCCAACGATCGTGCAGCGTCCAAATATAGCGCTCCGGATCCGCCAAACCCAATTGTTCGCACATCGCTTGCATCGTCACGGATTTCAAATCCAACAACCCCAAAGCTTGTGCCTGGTAATTGATCGCCTGTGAGTTCAATGGAAATTCCGAAAGTGAAGGGGAGTAACCGTCCAAACCTTTGGTCATGCCGGTTGGGTTATTAGTAAAGACGTTGTTCAGGATGGCGAAGGCACCATCCACGGCCGCCACGCCGTTCGACCCAAAATAATCGAGAAAAGTCGCATCGCAGGCGTAATACATCACCGGCGTGTTGCGGCGGTATTCCTCGCCCAGATTTTTAGGCGCCACGAGGTCACCGCCCAGACCATAACCAATCACCGGCACCTGCCAGGCATCACCTTGACCAGTTAGACCTCCGGACGGATTAGGGTTATTTCCAATCGGTCCTCCGAGGGAATACGCCCACGCTGCCTGCTGGCCGGACGCCAGCAACGCAATCCACAGAAATTTTTTAATCATTTGCCGCATACACATTTCATTGGCGCAGGAGCAGGATGCGATAATAACCCGCCGCACCGCCCCCAACAAAAATCGAATCACCAGTGCCCGCCGCGAAACGCGGCGATCCCAGATTGCTCCACGAGGTGAAATTCGTCGTCATCTGCACCTGATAGGTCAGTCCCGGCTGGGTGTTCCAACTGAGGAACAGTCCTTGCGGCGTTTGGCTGAATTGCCGCCCTTGTGGCATTTGTGCCGTTTTACTGATTTGCACGCGCAACACGCTGGCCGAATTCGTCGGATTCGTGCCCGCCAGAAATTCCTGGTAATTGTTCATGCCGTCACCGTCACTGTCGGCGGTGGTTGAAGGCCACGATGATTGAGGGCCAAAATACATCGTCATCCATTCAACGGGAATGGCATTCGCCGGGGTTCCCCAATAGTAACCGAGCCAGGTTGGCCCGCTGGCCGAAGGCGAAATCGGCGAGCGCCGTCCGTCCGTCGTCACATAATCCAATTGGAACGAATGGGTGCTGTTGGCTGTCAGGCCATTCGCTGCCGTCATCGTCCAAGTGGTGTTCGTCGTCAAGGCCATCGGCGTTCCCGCGCCATCCACATAAACTTCGTAAGTGGAAACGGAAATTCCGAGCAGCGACGGCCACGAAATCTGCAACTGCGGCTGATAAACGCCATTGCTCACCATAAACGGCGCATATATAAACGGAGCGCTCATCGGCTGCAAAATCGCCGCTACGTTGGCATAACGTTGCGCGAACAAATCGAAGCTGTAGGGACTGCCGGTGTAGCTGGTCCAAATCACAACGAATTGACCGACGCCATCCGACGCCACGGCCGGCTGCATTTGCTGGCTGATGGTCGTGGTGTTCACGAGAAATTCGCCGCCCACCCGTGAGCCTCCCTCATGGAGGAACTGTCCAAACACGCCTTCCCGCGAACCGTCCTGCGCCAAGCTCGTCCAGACGATTAAATAATCCACGCCAATCGCGCTGATCCGCGGCACGTATTCGTCACCATAAAGACGTGAATTCACCAGCACGGTCGTGCCACCGATGCCCGCGCTGGAAAATGTCCGGGCATAAACATCCCAACTGTTGGTTGGGTTGGCCATGTCGTACGCTCCCCAAACCACCATAAAACTGCCATCCGATGCAACGGCCACACCTGGGTTTGCGCACGGATTGAAATCCGTGTTCACAAGAAATTCATTGTTTTGGGCAACGCCGTTGCTCGCGTAAAGCCGCGCGTAAATGTCCACGCTCGGAGCGAGCGCGGCCAACTGGCTGGAGCTTTGCAGGGTTGCCGGTGCGCTGCCAACCACTCGTTGCTGTTCCGACACCCAGGCCACGACAAACCCGCCGTTTTTCAAAGCCGCGATGGCCGGCGTGCGCTGGTTGTAGGAAATAAATTGATTGATCAGAAAGTTGGCGCCGACTTTCACGCCGGTCGGCGAAAGAATCTGGCCATAAACATCCTGCAAACTGTTTGAGCCGGCTTGATTGAAACTCGCCCAAACGACCACGACGTTGCTGTTGTTGAGCACGGCAACGGCGGGGTTGATCTGAAAATGCAGGGTGTTTACAGCCGTGTTCGTTGTGACAATCTTGGTTGTCTTTGTGGTGTAACCGGTTATTCTCGTGTGGCTGCTATTCCAATTCGTTATGACAGTTGAGGTTACGTTGGTGGTATAACCCAACACGTTTGTGATTAGCTGTGAATTGACGGGCATGTCGTTAGTCGTAAGCCAGGTATTGGTGGGGGTAAGAAACCGCGCGTAGATCTGCTCTTGACTCGGCTTGCCGCCCTGCCACACGAAAACCGCGCCGCCGTTTTTCAGCAATGCCACGCGAGGATTCTCCTGATCATTTGTCCCCTGGACATTCACCCGGAAGGAACTGCCCGAACCGGAAAGCGTGCCGTTCAACTGCATCGCGCTCACGCCCCAGCCGCTGCCATCGGTGATGTTATCCTGCCAGACGGCGAAGCCGCCGCTGGAGTTCAGCGCCGCATCGGGGAAAACCTGATCACCCGGCAACGAACCAACCATCGCGTAATTCGTTCCGAACGTCGTGTAATAATTGGTCTGGGCAAAAACGGCGGCGGGAATTCCAAGGAACAATCCCCAGCAAAAACAAATGGCGGCCCGGCGGACGAACAACGAGAACGACATAAAAGATTTACAACAGTGTAAACGCAACCGGGCGTTTTGTCCAAAAATTCTTTTGCCAAAACGCGCGCGCCGCCGCTGAAAAAACAGCCGCGCTCCGCGTATGACCGCCAACAAACTTTTGCGTTCCAAATTCATTTTCTAAATCAAAACCGCCTGCTGTTCATGCGCCGATGACTCCAGCGCCGCGAGCATTCCCTTGAAACCCCAGCCCTGATACAACTCGCGCAGCCGGCCGGCATCCGCCGGTTTCTCCACCAGCGCGCCCGGCAAGAATTCGCACGGCAAATCGTCCCGCAACCGCACCAATTCGCAATTGCGCCGCACCGCGTCCGCCGCGTCGCGCACCGCCGCGCGCAACTTTTCCGATTTCACTTCACCCAGCCGCCCATACAGCGCGGCGACCGAGCCGAATTGATTCAGCCATTTAGCGGCGGTTTTCGGCCCGACGCCGGCCACCCCCGGAATATTGTCCACGGCGTCGCCCGTCAAACTCAACCAATCCACAATTTGCGACGGTGCCACGCCGGTTTTGGCGCGCACCTGCCCATCCGTCCAAACCGTCCCGTTCTTGTCGTTCGGGTTCAACAATCCGACCCGCGCCGACACCAACTGCATAAAATCCTTGTCGGCACTGGCGATGACCACGGTCATGCCCGCATTCGACGCGCGCCGCGCCAGGCACGCGATGTAATCGTCCGCTTCCACGCCTTCGCGGCAAAACGAGGCGACCCCCGCCGCTTTCAGATAACTGACGATTCCGTCCAGCTGCGGCTTCAAATCCTCCGGCATTCCCGGACGCTGCGCCTTGTATTCCGGCAACCGGGCGGTGCGTTCGGCGCTCAGGCCGCCGTCCCACACCACCATCAAATGCGACGGCCCAATGGCCGCCCGCATTTTTGCCAGCATTTTGACGAAGCCATAAATGGCGTTCGTTGGCTGGCCGTCGGGCGAACGCAAATCGCGAATCGCGTGAAACGCGCGATAAGCGTAAGCGTGTCCATCAATAATCAGCAACCGATCCACAAATTCACCGGGTGCGAGCGCCTGGGTTCCAGTATTTCAAACGGGTTCGTGGTTTTCACAATTTTGTTTCAACCGGAAATTCCACGAACGACGTGGTTCCGCGTTTGACCGCTTTTTCACCGCGCCGGCGCGGGTGCCGTTCCGGCGTTCCCCAGCCGCACCTCCACTCCCGGTGGTTGCGGTGGAATGGTGCTTTGTAAAAACGGCAGTTCATCGTCCGAATGCACCCGGTTGCCAGCCGGATCAACAATGGTGGCGGTCACAAAAATCATCAGGTTTTTTTTCACGGAAGTTTTTGTCTGGCTTTGAAAGAGCCGCCCCACCAGCGGCAGGTCACCGAGCATCGGGATCTTGTCCTTTGTGCTCTGGACTGAAGAAGAAATCAGTCCGCCGAGGACAACGGTCTGGTTATCCCAGATGTTGACGGTGCTGACGACCTGGCGCACGGTAAAGCGCGGCAGAATGGTGGGAATCATCACGACGTTGGCGACGTTGACGCCGGGAATCGTCGGGGACGGGTCATAGCCGGAGAATTGGGTCAGCGACGGGATCAAGGTGAGGTTGATGGTATAACCGTCGGACAAAACGACCGGTATCACGTCCAGCACCGGGCCGATTTCCACCTGTTGCTGATTGGGGGTGATGGCGGATGTTTGCACGGCTTGTTGAACCACTTGGGCCTGCCCTGGAGGGATAACGCCCAACAGCGCAATGGCCACGCACAAAACAAAACCTTTCACAACTATTTTTGATTTTCGACTGGTCTTCATGGTGCTGGTTGGTATCTGAAGTTATTACTGAGTGGTCGTACCGCCCGTGGTGATCGTTCCACCTGCGTTGCCTTGCTGGAAGTTAAAGCTCGAGATGATGGTTATGATTTCCGTCGCGCGCATCTGGGTTTGACGACCGCTGATCGTGGTCACTTCCGGTTCGGCAAGAGTCTCAGTCCCGGTGCGCTGCTCCAAGGCGTGAATCACGACCCGGAAATTGGGATCGGTCAAAATACCCGTAACGGTGCCAAGGGTCGGAATGGCCGAGTTGGCATTTACCAGATTGCCGATCACCTGATCCGACGCTTGACCCGGAAGGAGGCTGGCCGCCGTGTTGCCGGGAAACGCGCCCAAGGGATTGGCCGCCGAAACCGGCACATTGAGCGATGGCGAACTGCCGCCACTCCCAACAATGGATTTTCCCATATTGAATTGTCCCAAATACCAGTCAAAGCCCAATGCCTTGTTGTCATTCTGCCCGACTTCGATGAATCGGGCTTTGATATGCACCTGCGGCGGCGTCATGTTCAACACCTGAATGGCTTTTTCGACGGTGTCCAAATCCTGCGATGTCGCGTGGACGAACAACACACCCAACCGGTCATTAAAGAAAACGCTCTTCGGTGGATCCAGATTCAGACCCAGCGTCGTGAAGAAACCTTTGGCTGCAAGGCTGACGTTCACTGTTGCATTAGTTGTTGTCACATACGACAATCCACCGCCACCCTGACCGCCACCCTGACCGCCACCGCCACCGCCACCGCCGCCGCCGCCGCCCTGGCCGCTGCTGCCCGAGGAACGAGCTGATGAGGCTCCCGGGAATGCATTGACGATTGCTACCGCGGCGCTGCTGGAGTTTCCGCTTTGACCGCCACCGCCGCCGCCGCTGCTGCCGCCGCTGCTGCCGCCGCCGCCGCTGCTGCTGGAACTGGAAGAACCAAAACTTTGCGCACCCACGCTTTCCAGGCCTTGATAGAAGGTGTTGGGATCCACTTTGAATGTGCGCGTTTCCAATGACATCGCCTCCGGACCCCTGGCTGAGAAAACGATGGCGTAATCCTCAACGGAGTATTTGATGGGATGATCAGCCACCAATACAATGGCATCCAGCACATCCGCCAACCGCACATCGCTTAATGTCAATTTGACATTGATGGAACTGGCATCCACGGATTCACCACCAACGGTTGGAGCCGTCACGGGCAATCCTGTGGCTGGGTCAATGGTCATTGTGCCGCCAGCGGGCGTGATGGCCGCGGAGGCTGCCGCGGCATTTGGATTAAAAAGAAAGTTAATTCCCTTTTTGTCCGGGTCGCGCAACTTGGCTTGTTCGCTCAGATTGCGAAGAACTTCACTCAACGGCAGACCTTCGGGCCAGGAAACCTTGTCGATCGGGATGTGAATAAGTTTGCTGTAAATGACCTCGCGACCGTCACCGGTGCGGACGAGATTGGTCAAGGCATACGGATTGGGCACGGGCAGCAACCCGCGGTTTACCGGCTTCACCCAGGCATTCTCCACCTGTACCATGCGGTCCTGCGTGTCAATCGTGTGCGTGCGCGTTTCACGGTCGTAACGGGCCTGCTTGACCAAATTCATGTAGTAGAAGACACCCGCGTTGTCCGGATCGAGCCTGTTGGCCTCTTTCAATTTGACTTCGGCCTCATCGAACTTGCCCATTTCGTAAAGCAATTTGCCGTCCCGCACCAACGTGCCCGCTTCCGTCTTTTCATTGGCGATATAAGGAATTTGTTGCAGCGTCGCATCGTCGGGCATTTTGCCGCGCATGGCAGCAAGCGATCGGTCGTTGTTCTTCTTGAAGGCAAGCGCGGCGGCATTTTGCGGGTCCACTTTCAACACGCGGCTGACCTGGGTGTCGGCTTCGTGCAAATCGCCCTGACTTTGTGCCTGACGGGCGAGGGTAAGCCGGGTTGAAACAAGGCCGGAAATGGTTTGCGCCTTTTCTTCGGGGATGCCGGAACCGATTTGCTCGACCAGCGTATGGGCGTCTTCGTAAAGTTTGGCGGCACCGGGCAAATCTCCGCGCGCGGCGGTGTTTTTGGCATCCAGGAGTTTTTGGCGCAGGATGATGGTATTGGCCTGACGAAGCACGGCTTCATTGACAGCCGCGTCCGTGGGACTGGTTTGCGCCGGTAACATGGCGGCGGCGGCCAGCAACAAAATAAAACCGAGTGAGAGAGGTGCTGCTTTTGTCATGGTTCGTTCCAGGTTCGTCGTAAATCAAATCAGCGCCATCGGACGCCGGTGTTATCGCAACCAGGTATCATTCAGAATTTCAAGGACTCGGGCTGTATGGCAATGTCGTTTTTTTCTGATTTGATCTGGCCAACAATATCATTGTGTCTGGGTTGATGGCAACGATTATATTGTCATCGCCGGCAAACTTTAAAATCGCGCCGATGCGCTGCCCCTGCCATTTTTTCCCTTCGAGATCATATTTCAAGTCCACAGAGTAACCGTCTGTGCGGCGAAAAGGTTTGTCTTTGGACAGCGTCGCCCTCTCGCCGGTGTCCGTCAGTTGCAAAATCAATTTCACCGGCGCCGGATTGTCCGGCACACTGTTGTCCGGCACACTGTTCGTGATAATGGTGAAGGTTTCATTCTTTTCCCCGACCGAAGCATAATGCTGCCGTTTGCCGCGCTGCGCAGGCAAAACCGCCGCCTGGCGCTCCATGCTGATTACATAGCGCGCGCCAAATTCATTGGTCTCTATCGAATCCAGCGTGAGGATCAAACAAAGCGGCGTGATTTTTGTGACGACCGCCGCCGTGGGGCCGGCCTGACTGCCTTTGATCAGCATCCCATCGGCTTTTCTTTGCCATGGCACTGGATTGAACAGTTTGTTCGTCGTCGAAAAATCCAGTTTGTAAGGCGATTGCAGCCGCGCCGATACATTCGTTTCCCGCGTCAAATCCAGCGCCGGCAGCGGCGCGACCTTCACGTGAATGATTCCTTCTTTCATTCGCCGCTGCGTGTCCTGATCACTGATGATCAAGAACGGCAGGAACACCAGCGCGCCCACCAAACCCAGCAACACAACGCTGAGCAGGATTTTCTCGTAATGTTTTTTGACGAAATCCATGGGCTTACTTTTTTGGCAACAATTTCACGACCTCGACCACCAAGGTGACGCGCAACAGTTGCTCGTTCAACACCGTCTGCAATCCGCCCCTGCCCGGCACTCTCGTCGGCAGGGTTGGCGGCGGGGCTGCCGGCGGGGCTGTCGGCGGGATTGCCGGCCGGGCTCGCAGCCCGGGTGGCAGATACGGCTGCGCCAGCATCGGCTCCGCCGGCATCGGCTCCGCCAGCATCGGCACCGCCGGCATCAGCGCCGCTGTCTCCGGCGCCGTCGCCGCAGCGGCGCCGGCCGGTTGAACGTTGATGCTCTTGACGATGAAACCATGAGGCGACGACGCCAAGCCGGCGAGCACTTCACCCACCTCCGGACTGAACGAACGGAACGTAATTTGGTAAGGCGTCAGAACGGCCAGATTGTTGGTCACGGAATGATCGTCGAAATAATCGGCCTGCGGGCCGTTTGCGTCGTCATCCGAAACGCGGACGCGCTGAATCCCGTCCAGCGAATTGACCCGCGCGGCAAAAAGAATTTCTGAAATGGTTTTCACTTCACCAAACTGCGCGGCCAGTGCTCCCAGACTGCCGGAAAATTTGACCAACGAGCGTTGCGCTTCAAAGGAGAAGTTATACTTGGGCGGCAGGGTCACACTGGCGGCATCGGCTTCATGTTGCAGCTGGTCAATGGTCCGGCGGAGCGCCGCGGCGAACGCTTCGCTCGAAACGGCATTGTTGCCCGTGTTGGGAATCGGTGCAATCGGCTGAAAATAACCCGCCGCCTGTCGAATCCAGTCTCGAATCTGGCGTTCCTGTTCGCGCGCGGCGGCGATGTTGTCCACCTTCTCGTTGCCCGGCGAGGGCTTTTGACCGGTCAAATTCCGCAACGTGCCATAAATCTCGTTCAACTTGTCAAACGCCGCCGAGTTATGACTCCACCCTTTGTAATTATAAAACCCAGCCGCCCCCAGCAGTCCCAAGGCCAGTATGCCGCCAATCACAAAAAACAAGTTTCGCTTGATCCAGGCCATATTACAAGTTGAGTGGATGTTGCAGCCCCACGGTTATGCCAAACGTAAACGTGCCGGTGGCGTCATCGGGGGTGATATCTCCCCTGAGCTGTGTCGCTTTGGGATCAAAAAGCGGGTTCGCCTGAAGCTCGTTGAGTACGGTATAAGCGATGTCCGTGTTTGCCGAAGGATCAATATTGGACAAATTCACCGCCCGGCAAACCAAGGTGAGAGTGCTGGAGGGATTGGGTGTGGCGCCCGGGGCAGCTTCGTTTTCACCCGGACTCGCAACGGGCATGGGAATGGGAACGGCACCCGGGCCGGTTGCCGGACCTGGCGTATTGCCCAAGGTCAACTGTTCAATCCAGACCCCGGCTTCGACTCCGGGTCTGATCGCGGACAGTTTTTTCTTGATGTCGTCCTCGGAGCGAATGAGCACGCGTCGCAATTCCGCCAGCACGTTACCCCAGTAATATCGCTCCTCCATCCAGTTCGTGATTTGACCCGCTTCTTTCTGCGTCGTCTGCAGTTTTTTATAGGCCTGATCAAACTGGTCGGCCTTGGTTTTGAGTTTTTGGACCTGCGGCTCCAAATCCTTGATTTCTTTTTCCTTCGATTCCGCCAGTTTTTGAAAGAGGAACCCAACCGCGCCCGCCACCGCCACCAAGCTCAACAGTGTGAAGATGAAATACGGTTTCTTTTCGTTGAAAGTCCGCCAGCGCAACGTGCTGCTCGGCATCAAATTCATTTCCACCGGGCAATTCGCCAGATTCCGCAATCCCAGGCCGACCACTTCGCCCAGCGAGTGTGCCACGCGCGCCAGCTCCTCCAGATTCACCGCCGGATCAATTTGCACGTTGCGGAACGGATTGAAGTATTCGACCGGCACATTCAGCTTTTCCGCGAAAAATTGCGCCGTGTAAGGCATGATGGACGCGCCGCCGGACAAAAACAAACGCAGCGGCTCCGAACCGCCCTGTTGCCCGCGATAAAACTGCTTCGTCTGGTTGACCTGGATGTGCAGCTTGGTCATGAACTGCCGCGCGATTTTGGCGATGGCCGCCTGGTACTCACTTTCCGGCTCCGCGTAAGCCCCGCCGAGACTGACGAAACCTTCGGCAACTTTTTTCTGTTCGGCAATTTCAAATTTTAATTTCGCCTCGTTCGCAAAATCCTGCGTGATGGAATTCGCGCCCAAACTGATGCTGCGGGAGAAAACCTTGCCATTCTCGAAGAAGAGCAGGTTGCTCGTCTTGGCGCCGATGTCCAGCAGCATCGTGCAACCCTCCAGTTCACCATAATTGTAGCGAAAGGCGTTGCACAACGCCGCGGGCGACACGTCGCACAGTTGCAACCGCAGCTTCGCCTCCTCTGCCATGCGAAACAGACCTTCGACCACGTCGGATTTGATCGCCACCAGCAGGACTTCCAGTTCGCCACCGGTGCTGGAACCCAAAATTTGATAATCCCACACCACCTCCGCGAGCGGGAACGGCACGTTCTGCTGCGCTTCGTATTGGATGATCTGCGTCACCTTGCCCGCGTCCACCGGCGGGAGCTTGACGAATTTGGAAAATACCTGAAAACCCGGCGCGCAGACGTTAATGTCCCGCGCCTTGGTGCCGGTTTCCACCAGCACCTCGCGCAATGCCTTGAGCGTGGTCGCTTCGCGGGAAGATTCCTGGGCACCCTCGAGGCCGAGCGGTTTGATGGAAAAATTTTTGAGACACAAACCGCCGGCTTCGTTGATTTCAAACTCCGCCAGCTTGAGGCTGCCCGCCCCGAAATCCACTGCCAGGAATGATTTTGTGTTCAGCATTTCTGTTCGCGCCGCTCGCCGCCGTCAACGCCGCCAGACTGTTCGGTTTTGGGTTTGAGCCAGCCCATGCTGATTACGGGAAATTCCCCGAACGGTCAAACAGAAACCTTAAAAAAAAGAGAAAGCTTTTCCACCTGCTAATAAAACATTGCGTCCGGCGTCCGGCTTTGGCTTCATCCTGCCGTGCCGGGACAGCCGCCAGCCGTCACGTCCGTCATGAATCGCTGTCGTATGCAAATTTTTTATTCAGGCTGTGTGCAGGGTGTCGGATTTCGCTACACCGCGAAAACCGTCGCCACCGGCTTTGAAGTCACCGGCATCGTCCGCAATTTGCCGGACGGACGCGTTGAATTGATTGCCGAGGGCGCCCGCGAGGAACTGGAGTCGTTTCGTGACGCGATTCGTGGCGCAGGACTTGCTGGATTTGTCCGCGACGAAAGTGTAAATTGGAGTGACGCACAAAATGAATTTCACGGTTTTGAAATTGTCCGCTAAACGCAATGAGATACGCCATCATCGCTGACATCCACGGCAACCTGGAAGCGTTCCAAACTGTTTTGGCTGACATTAAAACCCAAAACGCGACGCATATCGTCTGTCTCGGCGATGTCGTCGGTTACAACGCCAATCCCAATGAATGCCTCGCCATCGTCCGCGAAATGAACATCCCCTGTGTAAAGGGAAATCATGACGAATACTGTTCCACCGACGACCCGCTGGAAGGTTTCAATCCCCATGCCGCCGACGCCGTTCACTGGACGCGCGAACAACTTTCCGAGAAAGAATGCCAATGGCTGCGCGATCTCAAGTACACCCGCATGGCCGCCAACTTCACGATGGTTCACGCCACGCTCGATGCGCCGCAACGCTGGGGTTACGTCTTTGACAAACTCGCCGCCGCCGCCAGTTTTCCGTATCAAAACACGCAACTCTGTTTCTTCGGCCACACCCATGTGCCCGTCGCTTTCATGCGCGACACCGCCGTCCGCGGCGGCACCTATTCAAAATTCAAAATTGATCCTTCCAAAAAATATTTCATCAACGTCGGCGCCGTCGGCCAGCCGCGCGACAACAACCCCAAGACCGGCTACGTCATTTACGACATGGACGCCGGAACCATTGAACTTCGCCGGCTCGATTACGACATCGCCACCGCCCAGAAAAAAATCCGCGCCGCCGGCCTGCCGGAACGCCTCGCCGAACGGCTGGAATTTGGAAGGTAGAATGAAGAATGAAAAATGCAGAATGAAGAATTTCAATTTGCGCGGAACGCGCCATTTTCGTTTCTTCATTCCTCATTCTAAATTCTTCATTTGAAAATCCTCCTCCTCAAGCCCAGCTCGCTCGGCGATGTCATCCAGGCCCTGCCCGTGCTGCGGCTGCTCAAACGTCATCTGCCCGCAAGTGAAATTTTCTGGTGGATTGATTCCAACCTCGCTCCGCTGCTCGAAGGCGATCCCGATTTGACCGGCATCGTCCGCTTCGAACGCCGGCGCTGGGCGTCGCCGCGCCACTGGCCGGAAATGCTCCGCAGCATCCGCTGGATGCGCGAAAAAAATTTCGACTGGGTCATTGACCTCCAATGCCTCGCGCGCAGCGGCGCGTTCGCATGGCTCGCCAATGGAAAATTTCTCATCGGCCTCGACGAAGTCCGCGAGGGCGCGCGGGGATTTTATGATGTCGCCGTCCGCCGCGCGTCGTTCCACACGCACGCCGCGGACTGGTATCTCGCCGTGCTGCCGCGACTCGGCGTGCCGGTTCACAAAAATTTTCAATGGCTGCCCGAACGTCCCGCCATCGCCGCCGCCGTCAAATCCAAATGGCAAACGGACGGCGCGCGCTGGATTGCCATCCAACCCGGCGCCCGCTGGGAAAACAAACGCTGGCCGGTGGAGTATTTTGCCGGGCTCGTTCGCTTGCTCGCAAAACATCTTCCCGACACGCGTTTTGCCATCCTCGGCGCCGCCGAGGACAAACCGCTCGGTGAAATGATTTTGCGCGCCGAGCCACAACGCTCTTTGAATTTGTGCGGCGAAACTTCGCTGACCGAAATGATCGAATGGCTGCGGCTGTGCGAGTTGATGGTCACCAACGACACCGGCCCGATGCATGCCGCCGCCGCGTTAAACAAACCGCTCGTCGCACTCTTCGGCCCCACCGAACCCCGTCGCACCGGCCCGTATGGTCATCTCGAAAACGTGCTGCGCATTGATCTCCCCTGCTCTCCCTGCCTGAAATCGCATTGCACCTACAAAAAGCCGGACGAATGCCTGAAGGCGATTTCGCCCGCGACGGTTTTCGAGCGCGTCCAAAAGCAACTGCAATCACCGGCGGTGTAGGCAGCGTCCCATTGAGAATCGTAAAATAGAGCAACCTCCATTTGGTGAGAGTGGAGCGCGGCGTTCACGCCGCTTCAACGCACAAATCGAAGGCGAGCCGGGCATTTTTCCCGCACCGCTCCACGATAGACGTTGAAGCGGGCTGAAGCCCGCGCGCCGCCACCAAATCAGGACCCAACCACGGTGTAAGCGCACTTGCGTTTTCAACGCGAACGGCGTTACGTTCGCGTTGGTGAGCACTTCCAGCCAGACCGAACCAAACTCAACTCCAGCCTGCGCCGAACCGCCACCGCGCCCGGCGTTTGTCACCACCCATTGGTCGCTTGTGATATCCGCCGGGGGCAACGACACCCCGCACGCGCGCAACGCCCTGGAAAAACTTTGCCGCAGCTACTGGTTTCCAATTTACGCCTTTGTGCGACGGCAGGGGCACGGTCCACACGACGCGCAGGATTTGACCCAGGAATTTTTCGCGCGGGTGTTGGGGAAAAATTACTTCGCTGACGCGGACCGCTCGAAGGGCCGGTTCCGCTCGTTTCTGCTGGCGTCGCTGAAACATTTTCTCGCCAACGAATGGGACAAGGCCAAAGCCCAAAAACGCGGCGGCGGCCGGGTTCTGATTCCCATTGACGTTGCCACCGCCGAAACGTCCGGCGGCTTTGAACCGGCCGACCACCTCACCGCCGAGAAGATTTTTGAGCGGCGCTGGGCGCTCACGCTGCTGGAACAGGTGCTGCGCCGGCTGCGCGCGGAATATGTCCGCGACGGCAAAGAAAATCTATTCGAGCAATTGAAACCCACGCTGACCGAGGCAAGCCGGTCGGTTCGTTACGCGGAAATCGCCACCCGGCTCGGCACGAGCGAAGGCGCGGTGAAAGTGGCGGTGCATCGCCTGCGGCAGCGTTACCGCGAAGTGCTCCGCGCGGAAATTGCGGACACCGTCGCCAGTCCCGGCGAGGTGGAGGACGAAATCCGGAATCTGTTTGCGGCGCTGGCGGGGTGAATTCCGCCCTATTTTCGTAGCCGCCGAGGCAACGGCTCATTTCAAATGCAGAATGAAGAATGGAAAAATATTTCAGAGCCTCCTCACGTCGGCTGCCACTGGAATTGAAATTTTTTTCAGTAACCTTTGGCTGGTTTTTCTTCAGTAACGGGTGGAATGAAGAATTTGCAACTTAGCTTATGAAAAACGTGATGTTGGCAGAACCCGGCACAATTGTGCTGTTTGGAGGATTTGTATTTTTTTTGGTGTTCTTGCTGACGCTCATCAGCGCGGCGATTTTCCTGATCGTGCATTTTTCGCGCCGGAAAAAAAGTCAAGGCCCGCCCTCACGGACCACTCCTTTCACCCAAATCATTCCCCGCCAATGCCCGCAATGCGGCGCAGAACTGAAACCGGACGTGTCGGAAGGACTTTGCCCGGCCTGCCTGCTGCAACGTGGCATCGCGACCGAAGGCGGTGCGCCGCTCGGCACGCCGCCGTTCGTGCCGCCCACGATTGCCGACCTCGCCAAACTTTTTCCGCAACTCGAAATTCTTGAACTCATCGGCAAGGGCGGCATGGGCGCGGTCTATAAAGCACGCCAACCGGCGCTGGATCGTTTCGTCGCGCTGAAAATTCTCGCGCCGCGTTCTGGCGGCGACCTGGATTTTGCCGAACGGTTCACCCGCGAAGCGCGCGCACTAGCAAAGCTGAGTCATCCGAACATCGTGGCCGTTTACGATTTTGGTAGGGCCGAGCTGCCGCTCGGCCAGGACGCGCAGCAGCGCGTCCCTACCACGCCCGTTCATTATTTCATCATGGAATACGTGGACGGGCCGAACCTGCGGCAGGTCGAGCAGGCCGGCAAACTCTCGCCGCGCGAGGCGCTCGAAATCATCCCGCAAATCTGCGCCGCGCTCCAGTTCGCCCACGACGAAGGCATCGTCCACCGCGACATCAAGCCGGAAAACATCCTGCTGGATAAAAGGGGTCGCGTGAAAATCGCCGACTTCGGCCTCGCGAAAATTCTGGGTCAGGAGCCGAAAGATTTCCGGCTGACCGGCGTGCGCGACGTGGTGGGCACACCGCATTACATGGCGCCGGAACAGATTGAAAAGCCACAGGAAGTGGATCACCGCGCGGACATTTATTCGCTGGGCGTCGTGTTCTACGAGATGCTCACCGGCGAACTGCCGCTCGGAAAATTTCAACCGCCGTCGCAAAGGGTGCAGGTGGATGTGCGCCTGGACGAAGTCGTGATGCGCTCGTTGGAAAAGGAGCCCCAACGCCGTTACCAGCACGTCAGCGAAGTCAAAACGCAGGTGGAGACGATTGCAACTACGCCCGAATCCAGCAGAAGCCGAAGTGAGAAGGCTCAGACTGATAAGGCTGAAGATGGTCAGAGACTTCACCACACGCCGCTTCCCAGTCCATTTAGCAATATCCTGGTTCAGTGGGTGGCGATTGGCGCGGTAATGGTCATCGTTTGCCTGGTGCTTCTTCTCGGCATGAGCTCGGAAGCAATTGGCGTCAAGACGTGGAGCTATTTCCGTCTGTGCTTTGAACTCCTCGCGGCGTTCGGTGCTGCGGGATTTCTTTTTGTGGTTTATCGGGCCATGAAGACGAAAACGCCCGAAGCGCGACGAGCGGTGAAATCCGCAGCGCCATGGATAATTGTCATGGTGCTTGGGATTCTTTTTGGTTTCTGGTCGCCTCATCTGCTTTCAATCAAATCCGATTACACCGGCCAAACCTGGTTTCCCAAAGGCGATTCCATTGAAATTACTTCCGTCGAGCGAACCGAAAATCAGATGACGGTCAAAGGCCATTACAATTTGGTCAGCCATGACAACGCGCTGCTGGCGCTTTACGTCACCACTTCAACAAACATCCGTGTTCCCGTGGACTCGCAACAACGGTTGCAGATTTCCAAAGGCCGCGACGATTTTGAATTAACCACTTCCCACCTCGTTCCCGGCCTGCCGCACATCTCGATGTATGCCGACGACAAATCTTTCGCCGCGCTTTATTTTGGAACCAAGGCTGAAGCGATGGAAGAAAGCAAAGCAGGATGGATCACAAATGTCACGCCAGCCTCCGCTGAAACAAAAGAAGATTTGGGCCAAACCGTGGCGGGATTGCCGCCGGTCGTGGTCGAAACATGGCCAGTTTCGGGCGCACGCGACGTGGAGCCGGGCATGGCTGAGATTCGCGTGCGGTTCAGCAAGGAAATGGCTGATGGATCGTGGAGCTGGTCCACCGCGTGGGAAAACTCCACACCGGAAATGGTGGGCCAGATCCATTACGAAACCGACCAACGAACTTGTGTGCTGAAGGCGAAACTGGAACCGGGGCGGACCTATGCCTGGTGGCTGAACAGCGACAAATTCAAAAATTTCACCGACCTGGCCGGTCGCCCGGCGGTTCCCTATTTGCTGATTTTCCAGACCAAACAAAACTGAAACAGAGAGAAAATCACCGTGAAAACTAAAACAAAATTCACCGTCGCTTACTTAATGGCCGCGATGTTGCCAGCCGAGTTAAGCCACGCGCAAGGAGTTGGCGATGGGGAAAGTGCCAATGCCAATCGTCCCAAAGTGGTTTCTGTGTCGCCAGCGGCCGGAGCGACGAATGTGGATACGAAACAAGAGTTGCGCATCCGCTTCGACCAGCCGATGAATCCGAATGATCTGGAAATTCAATGGATGACCGGAGGTTTTTTGCCCGACGGCCAGCCGCGCTACAATCCGGCCCGGAATGAGTTTGTCATTCCGGTACGGTTGATTCCGGGTCAGACGAGCGAAGTGGAGATCAATTGGAATGATGGCAGCTCGGGAGGATTTCGAGGCACGAACTTTACCTCCGTCAAGGAATACCACTGGCAATTCACCACCAAACCTTCGGTGACAAACTCCGGCGCGGTCAAACCCAAGGTCATCCAAATTACGCCGGCGGCCGGCGAAACCTTGCCGGTGCTGACACTGCTGGAGATTACTTTTGACCAACCGATGATGCCATCCGGCCAAGGTTTTCCCTATTTGCGGAAGACCGGTACGTCTTTCGATCTGCCCGCGCAGATTCCCTCCGTTGATTATGACCCGTCGGTTCACCGATTCACGATTCCGGTAGTCTTGCCGCCGGACAACGACACGAAGCTGACGTTGGAAGGTTTTTACAACACGGATGGCGTAGCCAGCGATCCCGTCGTAATTCGATGTCAGATCGGCACGAACAGTTACTCCAGCGAACAACTGAACCTCATCGCCACCGCTGCAAAAGATACCCGGCTCGATCAATTGCTATCCTCCATGAAAGCCGCCCGCGCGCGGATGAACTCCGGCATTGAAACAGTTCAATACATGAGTTTTTCCGGCGGAAAAGGATCTTTCAACTGGATTATGGCCAGCTCGGCCACCTTCAAGTGGCAGGGCACCAATCAAATCTATGGCGACATTTCAGACATTATGAATTCGAAGGCATTCATCCTCGGAAGCGACGGCAAAACCTGCTGGCTGTATGCGGATCATCAACATAACGGACGCCGACTTGACAGCAGTCCGGTGGCGCTGGTGCCGGATATTTACACGTCAGTCGCCGATCCCTTCACCTTGACGAAGTTGACGGTGGCGGAAGCGATTGCGCAAGGACGGCTGGTTTATCAAGGCCAGACGCAATTGGATGGGCGCGTTTGCCATCGCATCCAAAGCTGGATGGTTCAGCAACCGCAAAATGAATACGACCGCGTCTTTGCCGCCAAATTGGAATGGTGGATAGATGCTGAGACGTTTTTGCCCGCACAGGTTGTTGAAACCAGCCAATACAGTTCCCAGACCTTTCGATTCCACTATGAAAAACTCAACCAGCCTTTGCCCGATGCCGCTTTTCAGCCGCCAGCCGCGACCGGAATCAACGCCAAGAAAGACGCATTCAAATTATTCAAACAGGACACTCCCACGCCGGGTGAAAAACGTTTCCTCACCATCAAAGACGGAGGCGATGGACGGATGAGTGGAAGGCTCGGCTGGCACAGTCCAGGCAGTACCACAAGTTCTGGATTGAACTGAGAATCGTCGCCAGGCAGCAGACTCTCCAAACCAAACAAAACTGAAAATCAAAAATATGAAAACGAAAACATTGCTCACCACACTCGCCATCGGCGCGATTTGTCAATTCGCGCCGCAGATCTGCCAGGGACAGGACATTGATTCCATGGCACCCGCCGTCGTGAAAACGGTTCCTGAAGCCGGTACCAAGGACGTTGCGCCCGGCGAAATGGAGATTCGCGTCACGTTCAGCAAGGACATGATGGATCAATCCTGGAGCTGGAGCACCGTGTGGAAGGATTCCGACGCGACAAGTATCGGGAAGCCTCACTACGACACCAATCATCGCACGTGTATCCTGAAGGTGAAACTGGAACCGAACAAGACGTATGGTTACTGGCTCAACAGCCCGAATTTTCACGGCTTCAAAGACGCGCAAGGTCATTCCGCCGTACCCTATCTGCTGGTGTTTCAAACGAAGGCACAATGATGGGTTCTCAAAGATTCTGATCGGAACGAGCCGCGCTTGACTTGCCACGTCAGCACGCCAACTCTTTCCGATCATGAAAAACAAACTTTCAATCTGCCTGGCCGCGACGTTTTTTTTGGCTCTGGCAAACTGTGAGAAATGTGCGGCGGCGGAGATTTCGCCCGGCACCGCCCCGGCCAGTGGCATCGAGCTTTTCAACGCCAAAGATTTTTCCGGCTGGACGTTTTGTATGAGGTCAAACGCCAACCCCGCACTGGCCTGGACCGTCACCAACGGCGTGATTCATTGCACCGGCAAACCAACCGGTTATCTCCGCACGAAACAAAATTACCGCGATTACAAACTCACGGTTGAATGGCGCTTCGTGAAAGTCGCGCCCAAGGCCGACAACACCGGCGTGCTCCTGCACATGCAATTGCCGGATGAAGTCTGGCCCCCCTGTATCCAGGCCCAGGGGAAATACAGCAATCAAGGCGATTGGATTTTGATGGCGGGTGCGGAATGCAAGGAACACAAAGGCATGGACGCCAACGCGCCGGCCCCGAAGCAGGGACCCTCAAATGAAAAACCCGTCGGTGAGTGGAACAATTACGAAATGGTCTGCTCCGGCAGCGACGTCAAAGCCTACGTCAACGGCAAATTCATGAACGAAGCGACCGAATGCACCGTGACGGCCGGTACGATTGGCTTTCAAAGCGAAGGCGGCGAATTTGAAATCCGCAAAGTATTTTTGGAGCCGCTGAAATCGCGGTGATTTTTGCATTGCCGGCTACCCGGGCGCCGGCGCAAATTGTTCGAGGCATTTCTGCCGGTTTGGGCTAATGCAGAGTGGACAGAAAAACAAAAAACAATTCCACCATGAATTCCAAACTGCATCTGCAAAGTCTGGCGGCCATCTTTTTCCTCATCGTCTCCCTGAGCGTGGCCCTCACCCTGACGTTCGCGGCAGTGTCGGGTTTCGCTGCGGATGTTGCCAATCCCCCGGCCAACGACTGGGTGACGCTCTGGCAGCGGAGCGATGTTGCGATGCCCGTCCCTGTCACGGTGCGCGTCGGTGCCGGTGAGCTGGGTGGGTTGGGTGAGGACCTGGAAAACCGCGATTGGCAGATGGTGTCGACTGGGCATCATCAACTGTATTTCCAGCCTTCCGCGGACAGGGCGAAGGTGGCGGAGTTGTACCGGTTGCTGGATCGCGTGTATGTCTTCCTCAGTGGCCGCAACCCCGCCAAGCCCTCGACACCGATCAAGGCCTTCCTGGTGCCTAACGAGCGTGGCCATTCGCGTTGCAGCCAATCCGTGAGCGCCATGCGCACCGGCGAGCAAGGCGAACTGCCGTTCCTGTTGACCAGCCTGTTGCACGAAGAGACGCACCTCTTCAACTTCGCGTTCCTAGGTCGGAAGCCGCAGAACTGGTGGTGTGGCGAATTCTCCTGCATCTATTTCCAGGAACGCGCACGGCTGGACGCCGAACACCGCGACCTCAGGAAGGAACTCAGCAGCCGGCTGCCGAAGGGTCCCATCGGCCCGCTCGCGGAGTTGGATCGCCACGGCAAGGACGCTTTTGATGAAGCCGTGGCGGCGATGTTCTTCCTCGAAGAAACCTATGGCTGCGCCAGGTTCAATGACTTTCGTCGTCAATGCCTGGCCTCGGCCAAAGCCAGCAATGGAGGGAAGTTGCCGGAGTCAATCTTCAAGCAAGTTTTCGGCAAGGACAGCACGACGTTGGACAAGGAGTGGCGGGCGTTTTTTGGCTGGCCGGAGATCAGAGTGGCGGCGAAACCGGCTTCCACCGACCCGCGTTTGGAGACCAAGGTCAGCTACGCCACCGAGAAGGCCAGCGTGCAAGACATCGTCAGGAGCCTCGCCGAGCAGGCAGGCCTTCAATACGACTTCCAGAAATCCTTCGCCCAAACCGATCCCGTCTGCCGCCGCTGGGTGGAAGGCGTGGCGATCCGGGATAAATCCTGCCGCGACGCATTGGAGGAGATTCTCGGGCCGGTGGGGCTTCGGTATCAGGTGGAGAACGGAACGATTGTCTTGTACCGCAAATAGGCAGGAAACGCACCGGCCATCCGTCCAGGCATCGTTGCCCCCGACAAAACCCGTTGCCTCCATTCAACCGCGCTCTCTGACCGACGACGAACTCCTGGCGCTTTTCCCGAACACACCGGTCGGGCTGGCCACGTTGCCCGACGGCAAAAAGCTCCTGATCTTTCCGCGGCCCGGAGACGAAAAACGGTTTGTCATCCGCCTGTAAACCGGTTTCACGCCGGCGACTTCCGCAATTGGACGAGGGTGGCGCCCCAGCCGCCGAATTGCGGGTGGTCCAGCGCGAACGACACAACGTCCGGATGTTTCGCCAGGATGGCGTGGACGGTGCGCCGCAGGTTGCCGATGCCTTTGCCGTGGATGATGCGCACCTGGAGGATGCCGCGCGCCTGACACGCAATCAGATAGTCCGGCACCAGATCCTTCACCTCGCGCGGCTGGAACGTGTGCAAATCCAGCACCCCGTCAATCGGCAGTTGAACCGGTTCGTCAGCCATGCGCCAGCCGTTTCCTTGCCCACGCCCTGGCCTGGCGCGGCGTTTTTAGTTCATCCTGCAACTGTTTTTCGCGGATTTCCGCGAGCAATGCACCCATCGCCGGACCAGGTTTCACGCCCAGTGCAATCAAATCGTCGCCGGTGAGCAACGGCGGTCGAATCGCCGGCTGTTTCTCCAATTCCGCCGCCTGCTCGATCAAAAAATCGTAGAGATCCAAATCGCCGTGCGAGCCGAGGCAGTCCAGCCGGTGCAATTCGAGTTCGAGCGGAAATGTCTCGCGCAACAGCAGCCGCCGCAGCGTGGCCTTCCGCATTTGCTTCACGTCCTTGAACTGCATGTGCTGCCGCACGCACGCGACGATTTCGTCCGTTTGCTTTTTCGGAAAGCGCAACCGCTGCAAAATCCTTTCCGCCAGCGCCGCGCCGACTTTTTCGTGGCCATAGAAATGGATTTTGCCCGTGGCTGGATCGCGCTCGGCCGTGGCCGGCTTGGCGATGTCATGCAAAATCACCATCCACGGCAGCGATGGATGCGCGTTCGGCGGCAGTTTCTCCAGCATCAGCCGGATGTGCTCAAACACCGTGCCTTCGGGATGAAAATCCGGCGATTGCTCGCACACTATGGTGGCAACGAGTTCGGGCAAAACACCGGGCAGCAATCCGCTGTCGCGCAACAAAACCAGACCGCGCGCGGCAGGCGACATCATTTTCCCCCTCACCCCGCCCAAGCGGGGAGAGGGCCGGGGTGAGGGGGGTTGAGTTTTGAAATTATCGGCCTCCTCACCCCTGCCCTCTCCTCCTTTTGGGGAGGAGAGGGAGACGTTTTCGTGCGGTGGAGAAAACAATTTGATGAGTTCGTCGCGAATCCGCTCGGCGCTGATGAGTTCGATTTTCGGCGCGAGTGTCCTGACCGCGGCAAAGGTTTGCGGCTCGATTTCAAAACCCAATTGCGCGGCAAACCGCACCGCGCGCAGCAAACGCAAATGGTCTTCGGCGAACCGTTCGCCCGGCGAGCCGATGGTGCGGATGATTTTCGCGCGCAAATCTTTTTCACCGCCGACCCAATCGTGGAGCTTTTCCGCGACCGGATCGTAGAAAAGTCCGTTCACGGTGAAATCGCGCCGCTGCGCATCGGCTTCGGCGTCGCCGAACGTGACCTGCTCCGGATGCCGGCCGTCGCGATAATCCGCCTCGGCGCGAAACGTGGCGACCTGGAATGGCCGGCCGTTTTCAACGACGACCATCACACCGAATTTGCGGCCGACAGCGACGATGCGTTTGAACAGTTTTTCGATCTGCTCCGGCAGCGCAGACGTGGCGATGTCGTAATCGCCCGGCTCGCGTCCCAGCAAAAAATCGCGCACGCAGCCGCCGACCCAGAACGCGCTGAAACCCGCACCGTGCAAACGACGCACGATGTCGGCAGCGATTCCCTTGGGTGAACTTGATTTAGAGTCAGGCATTTTCCCGGACTTCAGCCTACCACAAAGCTGAAAGGATGGCTTGATTTTACCGAATCAGGAACCGCGCAGAAAGATTTTGAACACAATCGCGATGTCCCCCGGTTGGTTCTTCGGTTGCCGGATGACGAGCGCGTCGTCGGTTTGCGTCCACTTGAGTTTTTCACTGCAATCATGCTGCATCAGCAGCGTGGCGAGATGTTCGACTGGCTGCCGCGATTTTTTTTGCCCGCCGTCGAGCAATTCAATTTTGCGGATGGGATTGTCGAGCAGCCCGGCGGATTTGCCGAGCGACTTGATGCTCACGCCGTTCGTCGGCCAGCCCAGCACAATGGCGTAAAGCGTATTGCCTTTGCTCGTGAAACGGACATCTTGGGCGGTGAACGGCTTGCCTTTCCCTTCGTTGAATCCCTGCGCGCTCAACGCCGCACCGCCGGAAGCCGGACCTTCGCCAAACACTTTCCACGGACGTGTGCCGAAGATGCTCTCCCGGTTCATGTCCATCCACGCCGCGATGCCTTCCACCACCTTGATTTCCTTGTCATCAATCGTGCCGTCGCCGCGCACGGGAACGTTAAGCAACAAATTGCCGTTTTTGCTGACAATGTCGGCCAGCGTTTGAATGACCGTTTTCGCACTCTTGTAGCCGTTGCGGTTGTAGAGGCCGCGGTCGTAATGCCAGTTGCCCAGACAGGTGTCGGTCTGCCACGGCTGCGGTTCGATTTTATTGGCCTGGCCGCGTTCGATGTCCCACACCATGCACTGGCGTTGCTGCTCGTTTAGGATTTTGCCGAACAGCACGCCGTCGTCCTGTTCGCCGTGCCACTTGATGTTACTGTTGTAAAAATGCGCGGCAATCTTCAACCCCGCGTCGCTGATGGGCCACAACGGCAGCGCCGTGTCGTCAAAATAAATCAAATCCGGGTGGTATTTATTGATGAGGTCAACCGTGCGGTTGTAAAACTTGTCGCAGTAGGCCTGGTCGGGAAGGCTCGCACCGTTGCCCCAATTCCACTGGGAATGAATGGCCCGCGGGTTGGTGCTGTCCCGGCTCCGCGCATGGTTTTGTGCGTAGAGGTCCTGGGGATCGAGACCGTCCCACCATTGGCCTTGGCCGTCGGCCTTGGTGAGCTTGCCGTCATAATCCTGCGCCGGCTCATACCAAGTCCAGGCATGCGCGGCATGCACACTGACGCCGAAGCGCAATCCATTTTTCCGCGCCGCCCTGGCCCAGCCGCCAATCAAATCCTTTTTCGGCCCGACGTTGACCGAGTTCCACGGCTGATACCGGCTGTTCCAGTTGTCAAAGTTGTCATGATGGTTGGCCAGCGCGAAGAAGTATTGCGCCCCGGCGCGTTTGTAGAGCGCCATGAGCTTTTCCGGGTCCCAGTTCTCCGCCTTCCATTTATGAATCACATCCTTGAAACCGAACTGTGCGGGTGAACCATAGTGGTTCGTGTGAAATTTATACTGCCCGGCGCCAGTCTGATACATGCCGCGCGCATACCAGTCGCCGTCCTCCGGCTCGCACTGCGGCCCCCAGTGCGCCCAGATGCCGAACTTCGCGTCCCGAAACCATTCCGGGCATTGATATTGTTTTAATGACTCCCAGGTCGGTTGAAAGATGCCGGTCTGCACCGGCTCGGCAGCGGTGTTGACCATAACCGGCGCGGGGTTGGTTTCTTCGGCAACGACGGCGGCCGTCAGGGTCAAAACCGCAACCCCGACCAGGCTGGCCTTCCGGAATGGGGCGGACGGAATGAGGATTCTTATGAAAGAATAGGGTCGTTTATTTTTGTAGCACATGGGCAATCCAATTCAATCTTTCACATTCCTTTGCCGGATTCAGGCTTGCGCGTCAAGGGCGGTCACCTGAAGCCGCAGGAACTGTGCGCGGCCATTTCGCAGGTCAACGTGTCAGACTACACCGCGCAGGGCGCGAGAATCGCGTCGGCCATGCCGTGAACAATTTTTTTGTCGGCGGGAACGATGGTTGCCAGCACACCGCCGAGTTGCGGGCGCGCCGCGTCGCCCTCGCCGGACACAAAATAATACGGACACAGCCGCGCCCGGCCTTTCATCGGCACAACTTCATTCTTCGCGAAGTCAAACCACTGCGTCTCGACCAGCGCGGGTTTGTGATAACGCTGGAGAACGCGCGGCGACTGCTCGAAATGTTGAATGGCATCATCCACCGCCTTTGCCCAATCTTCGTGCGACAAATCACTGCCGAGAAAAACCCCGCGCGCGCCCCAGGCATGAGCCGAGAAGCCCGACACTTTCAAAATCAGATCGCGCTCTTTCTGCGACAGGGTTTTGAGTTGCTGCCAGTCCGTGAGATTCAATTCGGGAATCGCCGCCTGTGGCGGCAATGGCGTCGGGTCAACGATCCACGTGTAAGGAACCAGCTTTTTCAGCCGCGCAAAAAAGTTCTCGCCGAGTTCCTGCCGCCAGAAGTTTTGCAAATTGCGATTCCACAAAAGCGCGAAGAGCATTTTTTCCTCGAACACCGGCTTCGGCGGCGGCGTGAGGCGAATCCGCTTCCCGGCAGCGAGATCGAAAATTTTCTTTGAATTCGCCACATTCGGCAAATCGAACAATTCAAAAAACCGGTAAATCGCGTTGCCATCGGCGAAATCGTTGAAACGTGAATCGTGAACCGTGAATCGTGGGCCGAGCTGTTCGCACAACCAACTCATCTCCGGCCGATACGTCGCCGCTTCCTCGGACACGATAATGTGAACCGTTTTGGCGTCGCCGAAGATGGATTCAAACCCGCGCAACATGCCGTCCGCACCGCCGATCAACGTGCTGCCAGCATCTTGCTGGCAGTTCCGTTCTGCATTCGAGATTTGCCGGCAAGATGCCGGCAACACGCTGCTGTACGTCTGGTTGAGCCAGCCTGTCAGCCCGATGCCGCCGGGGACGGAATCCAATTCTGTGATACTGATCCCCTGCTCTGTGAGCAGCAAATCGGGGCGAATAACGCGCGGCACGTCGTTTTTGAGCGCAGGCGAACGCTGGAGCGCAATGAGTTCCGCCGGTTTGCCGAGGTCGAGCCAGCGGGCAATCCATTCCGGCTGTTTGCCCTCGGCGCTTTTGCGGTAAAGCAAATTGACCGCCCGGTAAAACTGCAGCAGCACGCGGCCGAGCGATTCGATTTCCTTTGCCAGGTTTTCACCGATCGGAAACGGCGTTGGGGAAATGCGCCAGTCGAGTCCGGCAAAGAGTCCGCCAGCTGGAATTTGATCGCGGATAAAACGGGCGCGCTCGACTAAAGAAATGTTTTGGGCAAGCACAACGACAGTATTAAAATCAGTGAGTCTTGGCAGTTTCCTTTTCGATCATGGCAATGAGCTTCTTGAATTCAGGCTCGCTGTAACCTATTGATTGAAAAACAATGCTGCCATCAGCATTGATCAGAAAATTGCGTGGAATGTATTTTGTCGCGAATTCAGAATACACACTACGCTTTGGGTCGCAGGCAATCGGAAATCCAAGCTGGTATTTCTTCTGGCAATCTTTGACAACCTGCTCGGTTTCTTCACGGTCAATCGCGACCATTAGAAAATTTTTATCCTTAAACCTATTCCATATTTCGCCCTGTAAATGTGGCATTTCAGCCATGCACGGCCCGCACCATGCCGCGAAAAAATTAACCAACACAACTTTGCCTTTGGCGTCCTTCAAATCAAAGTTTTTCCCATCAAGAGTCGTAATGTGGATTGGCGGTGCGGCTTGTCCGACTTTGGTCAAAGTCGTTCCTTCCATGTCCGGCTGTGCGAGCATTGAAAGTGAGGCAAACCAGCAGGATAAACATAATAGTTTTTTCATATTTTTAGATTCCAACCTGTCCGTTCCCGATGCCAATCCACTTGTAATACCAATTCCCAGAGACAATCGGTGCAATGGGTAGGGCGGCGCTGCTGCGCCGCCGGGTATGATGGCCGCGCAGCAGCACGGCCCTACCGTCTGGAATAGGTGCCGATTATTATCGGAAAATGGTATAACTGGTCAATTCGTTTAGCCCCATTAGGCGGCGCGTTCATTTCTTGATTCGCTTTTTGTTCAGCGTCTGTTTGCTTTGCAGCGTGCGGAGCGTGTTTTGCAAAACAGGAATGACGAGCCGGTCTTTGGGACGGTTCGCGGCTTGCTTGCTGGCCAGGATGCGTTCCAACGACAGCACCTTGAGTTGTAGTTTGCCGACTTTGATTTCCAGGGAGTGTTTCCATTCGTCGGCAAACTTCCCCAACCCGTCCATGCGAATGACCACGTCAAAAGGGTCGCTGCCCGGACCGCCGAGCATGGGCGGGTTGATGCCGAACGGTGGAATGTAGGCTGCGCCCACTTTGACCAGGGCTTGCGACAATTTCGGGTTGCTCAAATCGTCAAACCAGAGGTCAATGTCCTCGGTGACGACGGGCGCGCCTTGCAGCGCGGCGGCGGAAAGTCCCACCACCATAAAACGGATTTTATGGCGGAGTAGCGACTCCAACAGCCGGAGTTCAGCTTCTGAAAGCGGTAAAACCTCGGCCACGGCGCAAACTCCGGTTCAGCCGCACCAACGGCGGCGATTGCAGTGAGATCAACGTGAGACGCACATCCTCCGGGTCGGCCTCGGGATGGCGCGACATCACGACGGCGACATCGCCGGCCAGTTTTTTAGCCCAGCGATGCGACGCGGCGGCGGATAAACGCGTTGAAGATGCCCTTCGTCTCATGGGACAAGTTTATCCAACCAAGCCGTGCTCGTCGAGAGTTGAATCGGGCACCCGCTGCCCATCGTCAAAAAACAGGATGGCCCGAAACGTTATGGCGAATTTAAGCGGCCGCGGTAAAACATTTTTGCCGTGTTGGTCGTGGCGACAAGAAAACTGAATGAATTGCTGGAGAGCGCGTTGGTGCTGACGGCCACCCAGTGAACCAGGTCGGTGCCGGATTGGAGCACGTAGCTCTGTCCGGCCTGGCCGTTGAGCCAGAGTTCCAACTGACCGGGCGGACGGTTGGTTCCGATTCGCAGATGGAAGGCGGTTGCGCCGGGGAGAACAAAAAGCGTGATGCTTTGTGCCGGCAACACCTGGCTCAAAACTCCATTCGTCAACCCGGTGTTGGACAAATGGCTGATGGTGTTGGCGGAAGTGAGTTGCCACACCTGCGCCGGCCCGGTGGCGGTGAAGTTGGTGATGTTCAGCGTTATCGGCGTCGCATTGTTGAGGTCTTTGTTGATGGCCATGATGGTCATCGCGCCGTCGCCGGTCCGTACCGCGGCAAAAGCGGCGACGTTGTCCGGATTGGGCACGGCCGCCTGGATGCTGGTGTCGCCGAACGTGGATTTGTTGCCGTCGTAATTACGATACAGCTTCATGGCCTTGTAAGTGGGCGTGTTGGTGGCGGGCGTCGTCCAGCGCGTAGCCAGATCCAGTCCTTCCCGGCCAAAAATGCCAAGAATATCGGCCTGAGCCGTCGCACCATTGATGGACGGTTCGGCTCCCCAGTTATATTCGGTAATACCGATCTTTGTGCCGGGATAATTGGTCGTCACCCAACTCCGCATCCGGGGAATAAGCGCGATAACGCTGTTGATCCAGCTCGGATCCACGTAATTGGTGTCCCAGAACTGGCGGGTTGATTGGTTCCGCAACAGCGCAGTCGTGGAGTCAGCCGCATCGGTGCCCACGTTATTTTCCTGCGGGTAGCAATGAAGGGTAAAAACATCCAGCAACCGCTTGCCGGCCGCCTGACTGCGCAGGTTAACCTGGCTCAAAAACCACGGCCCAAAATCCTGTCCGCCATGTGCCATGCGGTCGGGATAATGCGCCGGGTTGTAATCGTTGTGCGCGCCAGACCATTGTTGATCGTAGCCGCTGTAAAAATAGCCCGGCCAGCTCCATTCTTCCGGGCCGGCGACCAGCGCATTCGGGTCAATGCCTTTCACCATCGTCGCGTATTTGCAATAATTGGTAAACACCTCATCCATGGTCGGGCCCACGGGATGCACGTCGCGATGCGTCGACTGCCAGAGACTCCACTCGTTGTCCATGATGTAATAAAGCAATCCGCCATTGGTCGCGGAGTGCCACGTGTTCGTCAGATGTTGCACCCAACCGGCCTGAAAGTTTGTGTCTGCGGGCAGGTTCGCATCAGTTGGATCGTTGGTGGTGATGTTCAAGCCGGTGGCCAGTGAAACGCCGTTGCCCGCCGCCGGGAACCACGGATCAGTGCCCGTTTGCGGACCATATTTGTTGGTATTGTAACTCGCCAGAATGGCGCGACCCGGCCCCAATTTGGCCACCCAGCCGATGATGGGAATGGTCAGCATCGCCTGCGCCCCGCCATTTTTGGAGGTGGTAATGAAATCATCGCCGTCGCCGCCGGCGGCGCTGCTGCTTTCGGCGATGCTTTCAAAATACCAGTCGGCTGCATGGTTCCAGGCGTTATTCTGCCAGTTGTAAGTGGTTGTCCCGTTGCCGCCGGAACGATGGAGCGGCGCGTTCAAATCCAGAAGCTGGCTGCTGCTGGCGAAGGCCACGCCGTATATCAACGGGTTGATCGCGTGACGGTTGGCCTGCGCATCAACCGAGATGGAAACCGGCGCGTTGGTGCCGCTAGTGACAACATTGGCGACCAGCGAAATGTCGTCCACGTAAAAGGTCGGCTCCGCGGTGCCCTGCGAGTCCTGGATGACGAAGCCGGTGAAGTTGGCCACGCTGGCCACGTTCAGCGCGGAGAGTGGAACAGTAAACTGTTGCCAGGTGCCGGCTACCAGGGGGCCAATGTAGTAACGCGGGCTGGTGGCAAAGTTGTTGGTGCCCCCGACATCAATCAAACCATAGACCTGTAGTTTTTGTCCACCGCTGGAACCGCCATGGAGCCAGAAGCTGAGGCTGGCGTAAGGCGTGGAATCCAAGTCGGGATGCCAGATTTGAATTCCCTGCCACGCGCCGGAAATCGTGACGCTGATGGAATCGCTGCCGGCATGGACGGGGGAAGTGTTGAGGTAGTTGATGGTTGCCCACCCCCAATCCGCCCAGCCGTTTTGCCGCGCGTCGTCGTAAATGATCTGGTCGGCACGCGCCGTCAATTGAAACATGAATGCCAATGCCAACAGCCGGCATGACCATTTGCCTCCGGCACGGCACTTCAAAGCAGGATTTCGCATAGGCAGCTTCAAAAAAATACATCAGAAATCGTGCCGGCGCATTCTTTTGCGTGTCATCATTAAAGGGGACGCCCGTTCGTTCGTGCAGCTGGAGCCAACCCGGAGTGAAAATCATCAAGCCCGGCGAACAATCCACCGGGCGGGAGCGTATCGCGGATGAATGTTGCTGCTTGTTGAGGTGACATGAAGAAATTACAAGCCCAAGCGTTCCGCCAGCCAGTCGAGAACCAAATCCATTTCCGCGCTCGTGAGTTCGCCGAGTTTGCGCTCCAGTTTCACGCTGGCAACCGTTCCACTTCCTGTTTGTCCATGTCGCGGAACATCGCGTCGGCGGACTCGTGGAGGAACTGCGCCTCGTCCCGCTCGTCCAGTTCGCGCAGGCGGCGGCGGACGGCGGAACGCTCTTCGTCCGTCAGCTTGGGCAGTTCGGCAAGGATTTCAACCGCACTCATGGAATAAAACTAACGCTGACGCACTGGACTGGCAAGCGGGGTTTTGATGCTCCACTCCTGACCGGCGAACAAGCCGCCCGGCGGCAGCGCATCGCGGATGAATTTTGCCGTTTCGGTCAATACACTTCTTCGTGTGAGCCAATGTTGACGAGCAGCAGGATTTCCGCCCCGGTTTTCGAATTTTTCTGTTTGGAAAAAACAATCCGGCAATCGTAGGCTGCCGAACACGCGTGCAACCCGGCAAGCTGGCCGCTCAAATGATGGGTTTTCAAACGCGGATCAGCCAGGTCTTCAGACATCCGCCGCAAGATTTGTTCGATTCGCGGCTGCAACCCCGGCGTTTTGCGAACGAGACGGCGGAAAGCGCGCTCAAACTTGGGCGTGAGAACCAGTTCGCGCATGGCTCACTTGGCGGCGCGAAGATGGGCGATGACGTTCTCGGCGGACTGCGGCTTGAGTTTCCCGGCGCGGAGCGCCTTGGCCGACTGCGCGGCATCCGCCGCCGTTTCCGCGCGCCAGCTTTCGATGCGGCGGCGGCGCAATAATTCCTCCAGCATTGCCTGTTCCTCGGCAGGCAGGGCTTCAGCGCTGGTCAGCACGCGATCCAAGGTCAATGCACTCATGTGGCAAAGTTAACGCCACAATCACACGCTGGCAAGCGGGGTTTTGATGCGCCATTATTGTCCGGCGAAAAGTCCACCGGCGGGAATCTGATCGCGGACAAAACGGGCAACGGTTTCAGGATTTGTTGGAGCCACAAGTGAAAATCAATTTTTCGTCTTTGTAATTTCAAGAACTTCAAGCGTCCGGTTGGTTGAAGTCAGTTCCAAACCTAATTGTTCCCGAACTGCTTTGATAACTTTGTCGGAGTCTGGATTTGAATCGGAGTTTAATTCCGATTTTGACATCTGCCATCTGACATCCACCGACCAACGACCGGCCAGGCCCGTTTCGTTGACGATTGGTTTATCAAGGGAAAGTTCCATGAAAGAAGCGATGTCATCCATTTTAGTCCCGTTGAGATAAAATCCGCCGGGTCTTTGGCCGCCACCGCCCCTGCGCTGAACTTGTTTGATCCCGGGAGCATTGGTCGAACAAACAGTCATGACATAAACTTTCACGTTTTGTTTTTTCGTTTGAACTTCAATGCCGAAATTCGTTTCGAGTTTTTTGGCGAATTGTTGTTTCAATTCCAGCGTTTCCCCTTGGGGCGCAATGGCGGAAATATCATAAAATCCCTCGGGCAATTTGGTTTTTGCGAAAACCAGTTTCGGGCTGATGTCGAAAAATGCCGGAATGACATCTTCCAAAGATGCTTTCCCGGCTTCAAAATCAGGAAAAGATTCCGACCTGCCCCAGCTGCGAGAATCAAATGGGCCTCTCTCAGGCTTTGGAAATGGACCTTTGATCGAAATTTCAACCTTCGTTGGAGCCGGATTGGTAACGGCAACGACATCTCTGTCGTCCGGCGAATACAATTGTGGTGCCGGCAAGCTGCATGGTTTTCCCGCCAATATTTCTTCCAAGTTTTTTGCTTCAAGTACAGCTGGATGAGTTATGGCGGCGATTTTTCCCGACGCATCCACGATTACAGTGTGAGGAATGCCATGCACATCAAAAGCCGTTCTGGTTGGATTCAAAAGTCCGTCCAAAACCACCCAGCTCTTGATCGGTTTCCGTTTCAGATATTTTTTAAGATAATCCCCGTTGTCGTCTGAAATCGAAATGAAAACCACCCGGTTGCTAAATTGCCCGACCAAATCATTCAGATGCGGAATGGCTTCAATGCACGGCGCGCAAGCCGTGTTCCAAAATTCCAGCACCACCACTTTGCCCTTGAGCTTGTCCCAGCTGATTTCATTTGGCGACGGCCCTTGAACTGTTTCGCTCAAAATTAGCGGCGGCGGAACATCTCCGATTTTGGAACCATTTTCCCCCGCCAGCGCAAAAGAATCATTTTGGAAACATCCGAAAACAAATGACACAATGATAATTTTTTGAAGAAATTTCATGCGTCAGGTCCGCACCTGGCCGGTGCCGATGCCAAGCCACTTGTAGCTCGTCAATTCCTCCAGGCCCATCGGGCCGCGGGCGCCGATTTTGTCGGTGCTGATGCCGATTTCCGCGCCCATCCCGAATTCGCCGCCGTCGGTAAAGCGCGTCGAGGCGTTCCAATAAACCGCCGCGGAATCCACTTCGGCCAGGAATTGCTTCGCGTGCGCCTCGTTCTTCGTGACAATGCTGTCCGAATGCGCCGAGCCATATTGATTGATGTGGTCAATCGCCGCTTTCACGCCATCCACAACGCGGACGTTCAGGATGTAATCGTTGTATTCGGTGTAAAAATCCTGTTCGGTCGCCCGCCGGATTTCGGATTTCGTCCCGCCCTGCGGGAGGATTTCGGATTTCAAAATTGCCTCGGCAGCCGGGTCAACGCGCAGTTGCACATGCTTTTCGCCAAGTTGCTGGCCGATGATCGGCAGAAAGGTTTTGGCGATTTTGCCGTCCACCAGCAGCGTTTCCATGGCGTTGCACACGGCGGGACGCTGGACTTTCGCATTCATCGCGATTTCCCCGGCCATTTTCAAGTCCGCGTCGGCGTCCACATAGACGTGGCAGACGCCCTTGTAATGTTTGATGACCGGCACCTTGGAGCATTCGGCCACGGCGCGAATGAGGCCTTCGCCGCCGCGGGGCATGCACAGGTCAATGTATTGCGTGAGCGACAGCAAAATGGGAATCGCCTCACGATCGGCCACGGGTACGACCTGAATCGCGTGCCCGGGAAATTTCGCGAGCGCCTGTTTCCCCGCCTCAATCATGATTCGTGCGATGGCCTGGTTCGAATCCAGTGCCTCCCGGCCGCCGCGCAAAATCACCGCGTTGCCGGATTTGAAGCACAGACTCGCCGCATCCGCCGTCACGTTGGGACGCGATTCGTAAATGATGACCACCACGCCAATGGGCGTGGAAATTTTTTGGAGCTTCAAGCCGTTGGGCCGGACGCGTTCGTCCAGGATTCTTCCAACCGGATCCGCCAGCGCCGCCACTTCGCGCAAACCTTTCGCCATCGCAGCGATGCGTTGGTCGTCGAGCTTGAGGCGGTCGAGCATGGCCGATGAGAGGCCGGACTTCGCGGCGGCGTCCATGTCGGGCGCGTTGGCCTGTTTGATAGCGTCGGCGTTTTTTTCGAGCGCAGCCGCCATCGCGAGCAAACACGAATTTTTCTCCGCCGTCGTGAGTTGGGCGAGTTCGCGCGACGCCAGCCTGGCCTGTCTGGCCAGTCGCGTCATCTGCTCATTCAAAGTCATGTGGCAAGAAGGTAAGCCAAAAAGCCAAAGTGAAAAGTGCGAAGTTTCCAGCGTTCTTCGCAACCCATGGTCGTTCTTCCTTCACAAATGGTCCGACAGACAAGTCGGATTGATTCTGCAATTATTGCTAAGTTGTTCCCAAAAAATGGGGAGCACATTTCGGCCTGGGCGTGGATTGTCATAACATGATTGCTGGCAGTCAATTAGCGGAACGCCACGTTGAACAAACGATGTCTTCGTCATCTGTCGGCAACCCCCTGCGGATTGCATGGCATGAGGTCAGGTTTCCGATTCGATTCATCGCGAAATTGCGTGCCGTAATCGAAGCCCGGGTGCCGGTTGGTTATGAGGATGAAACCGGCTTCCATTACAGCATGAAAGTGTCCGATTGGTTCTTTTCAATTTAAGGTTTGCTGCGCAAATGGCTTTTTGATGCGCGGCGGAGACAACGCGGGTTTTAGATTTTGGTTCGGGCGGACAGTCGTTTTTTCAGCGGGGTTCTTCACCCCCACCTCCTTGGCGACTGTCACCCGAATCGGTTTTCGCACGCGCGGACAGCAGCCCGGCTCTGGTTTTTATTCGGGTGGTGGTTGTTTTTCAATGGGCATCCCCTGCCCGGCCTCCCTGGCAACCGTGGCCTGAAACGCTTCCGGCCTTAAAAAAAGCAACGCTCTTACTTTGAGCCGGATTTCCGTCCGGCAACCCCGGCTTTTTTTGAATCCGCCTTCTCGTTCAACGCATATTCGGACGGGCGGTGAATCGGATAACGGCTCTTGGCGGAAGCCCCCCGGCTCTTTCCAATTCGATGCGGCGGCAAAGCCAGTTCCTTGGAAAGGAAGATGTCCGCGCGCAATAATTTTTCGATGATGGCGTCCCGGATAAATTGCGAACGGTTCCGGTAGCCGGCCGGCCCCAGTCCGGCGTCCAATTCCCGGAGAAATTTCTCGTCCACGGCAATGGGCAGCAATTTTTGACCTGGTGCGCGCTGATTGGGCATGGCGATTCATATATACTGCTTTGCCACCGAAAATACCAAAAAAATGTTGACATGAATATAGATTGAATATATACACCAGGCCATGAAGCGTGGCTCAGGGAAAAAGCCAAAGGGCAAGTTGCTGGCGGTCTGGGTGCCGGGAAAGCTTCTGCCACGGCTGGATCAAGGTGCCAGAAAAGAAGATTCGGACCGTTCCAAATTCGTCCGCAACGCCATCCGCGAAAAATTGGCCCGCCACGGCACCCCGGTGAAATGAGAGCCGGACCATGACCGCAACTCCCGTCAAACCAAAAATCCTGGTCGTTGAAGACCAGCCAGCGGTTTCGGAGACGATGATTTACCTGTTGAAACGGGTGGGGTGTAAGGCCGTGGGCGCCAAAACGGGAACGGAGGGGATGCGGCTGGCACAGGCAGGAGAATTTGATTTAATCACGCTGGACATTGATTTGCCGGACATCAGCGGTTTGGAAGTCTGCCGCCGTTTGAAACGAGACCCGCGCTTATGCCACACACCGGTCATTTTTGTTTCCGGACGTTTGTGCGAGGGAAACCGGCAGCATTGCTTTGAACTTGGCGCTGCCGATTATATCGTCAAACCATTTGATGCCTTTGTGTTCGTCTCCCGCATCTTTTCCCACCTCAAAACCGTCACGTGACCGCCGCATGGATGCGGTAATCCGGCATGAGTTGGTTGCCGGTGCTGGCAATACTCACCGGCAAATCCACACCAGTGTGCCGCCCGGCAATTTGTCGAAGAGCGGAATCAAATCATCGGCGGCAAGGTGGATGCAGCCGCACGACATGGGCCGGCCAATCGTCGTCTCGTCACCGGTGCCATGAATGTAAATATAGCGCGCGTGCGAATCCACGTTGCCGCCGCGGTTGAAGCCGGGCTCGAGTCCTTCCAGCCAGAGAATGCGCGTGGTGATTTTTGCGTCCGGCATCCCCTGCCAGGTGTAACCCACCGGCTGGCGTCCCTTGAAAACGGTCCCCACCGGCCAGCCGCCACCAATTTTTTCCACGACGCGATGCAATCCGAGCGGGGTGCCGTTCGAGCCGGCGACCTGGCTGATGCCAAAACGCGAAGTGGAACAGCGAAAATTTTTAACGCAAAGACCCAAAGGCGCGAAGGTTTTTTCGAAAAGCGAAACGGTTTGGTTTGCGACGCTGACAACGAGAACAAAGCGCGTTGGAACGATGCCGTGTTTTTTGCAGGAGCCGGAAAAAACTTGTAATTCTTGGTATGGCACTGTTTTCAGGCGTGAAGAATGATTACGTCTGCCCCACGCATTCCGCTGTCGAACGAAACAATTTTCAAACTGCGGATCGAGGCGAAAGCCGCGAGATAAGCGTCAGTCCAGGTATTTGTCGAACTCGACCCGCTTTGCGTGAGCCGCCGCCATTCGTCTTCGATGCCTGATGGCTCATGTAAAAAAGTGACGCGCTGGTCTTTGGAAAGATTTTGATAAACCTGCCACGCTTCTTTTTGCGTCACCACATCCGCGCCCATGACGTGACGATTGGTGATGAGCCGGAGAAAACCCATTTGCGTGACGCGGCAAAATCCCGCGCTGCCCGATTCAATGTCCGCAAACCAATTTTTCGCCGTCTTGTGATGAACGTGACGGTCGGAAGCCAGCGCAATCCAGACGTTGATGTCAGGCAAGCAGGTTTTCAATTTCGGCGTTGGTCAGCGAAAGTGATTTCGGTTTCTTGGATTTGATGAGCGGAAGTTTCACGCGGAAAGAACTGGCCGGAGCTTCAACAGAAATTTCCTTTTCAATCGCCGACTGGACAAATTCCTTCAACGTCTCGCCGCGCAAAGCCGCCTTCGACTTCACCTGGCGGAACAAATCATTGGGCAAATCAATCGTCGTTCGCATAAAAGCATATTTGCATAAAAGCGGACAAAGTGCAACCAGATTTTGAAGGCGGATTTTCAGACTGAAAGCGCTGCTTAATAGTTTTCAACGCAGAGACACGGAGCGACGCAAGAAACCGGCGCTCTTATTCCAAATAAGTTAAACCGGATACTTTGTCTTTGTGAGGTTTACCAGTTTTCGTCACTGTATCCACTATTTCTGAAATCTCATCCCAAGTTAATTCAACAAGAAAATCCGGCTGGTTAACTCCGCGAGTCGCAAATTCAAATTGAACAATGTCATCCTTTGCTCGCAACTCATATTCTACATATCGTTTGAAATACTCTTCCGGCTGCGCTCCACTCTTTGAAGCAGCGCGTGTAAGAACAGCCTTTGCAATAGCGACTACAGAACCATTTATTTTCACTGCGAGATAAGTGTTCCCCGAGCGTTCCTTGGACTCTTCCAACCAGCCAATGAATACGGCTGTTCCGTTGTGAATCAATACTGGATCGTCCACATATTTCCAGACCACCTTTTGCCTGCCTTCTGCCGACCGATAACGCAACTCACGTCCTCCACCGGAGTTTTCAAGCAAAGGCGTTGTGCTTTTGATAAAAAATCCATCAGCTAAATTGTGTTTCGTCACTGTGGAAAAGCAACTGGTCATTCCAAAACAGCCAACAACCAGAAGAAATTTTACCAACGTTTTCATAAGCCAGTTTCGATTGGTCACTTCAATTTCTTCACGAGCACCTTCGAGTTCCGGCCGCTCTGCTCATATTTTTCGCGGCGCCCGGGCGGCAAATCGTCGGGCGTGCCTTCGGCGAAGCCGCCTTTGGATTGAAAATACGTGAACGCCTGGGTCGAGAGCGTGAGGAGTTCGCCCAGGCCCATTTCGCGCGCCTTGTTTTCGATGAACTGAATCAGCTTCCGCCCGATGCCCTGGTTTTCGTGCGACGGATTGACGTAAAGGCACGCCAGCTCGCCCTTTTTCTGTTCGGGATAAACGTGCAGCGCCACACAAGCGACCGGATTCTTGTCAATTTCAAAAATAAAATAGTCGCCGAGACTTTTCTCAATCACCGTCTTGCTGCGCCTGACCATTTCTTCCGCCTCGACCGACGCCTTCGTCAGCAATTGGATGGCCCGGATGTCCTTTTTCTTCGCGGGCCGGATTTGCTGATATTCGTTGGCATAAATAAGCGTGCCAATGCCGTCATTGGAAAAAACTTCCGCGAGCAGGCCCTCGTCCACCTTGCCATTGATGATGTGGACGCGCGGAATTCCGGCAAGGCAGGCGAGCGCGGCGTGCTGCGCCTTCGAGAGCGTTTCAGGCGAAAACCCGGCGACATTTTGCTGCAACAGCTTTTGCAGTTCCGCCACGAGCATCTGGCGGATGAGCTGGCCGTTGTAACGCAAGCCGTCCTGCGAGGTGATGAAAATTAGTTTGATGGCCTTGAGCGCGTCGGCCACGGCCACCGCCACACCGTCGGAATTCACCCGATAGGTCTTGCCATCGCCGTCAAACCCGAGCGGCGGAATCACCGGCACCACGCCTTGCGAAAGGAGCGACTGGAGCATTTCCACGTCCACGCGCTCGACTTTGCCGGTGAACAAATGGTCCACGCCATGAATAATGCCCATCGGATGGGCGATGATGACATTCGTGCTGGCGGCGCGAAGATCGTTGGCCGAAAGCCCTTCGAGAATTTCGTGCGTGAGCCGGTTCGCGGCGGTGAGCGCAAGATTGAGCGTGGCCGCGTCCGTAACCCCGCCGCCGTCGAGATCGGAAGCTTTGACGTTTTGCTCCCCGGCGAGCACCTTGATTTGCGCGGATGCGCCGTGAACGAGCACGACCCGGATGTTCAATGACCACAACACTGCCACGTCCAGCAGCAGCGTCGCGAAGTTCTCGTCCGTGACGATCGCCCCGTCAATGCTCAGGATGAACGTCTTTTCGCGGAATTGCGGAATGTATTGCAGGATGCCCCGCAGATCAGTCAGTTTCACTTTGGCTCGTTATGGTGTTTCAACGCAAAGATAAGTATTCGGTTTTCGCCGCGATTCAAACAATTTTTTTGCGGGTGAAGAAGAAAAGACGAGCCTTTATCAAGGCGAAATATATTTGCAGATTCAGTTCAAGCTTGTTTTGCGAAGAACTCTGCGTCAGGTTTTCGCAAAGTTTGAATTTGAGGATATGAAAATCACTTGGGTCGTTTTATGGAGCTTGCTTGTGGTTTTGCTGGCTTCATGTGCACATCTTGTTCCACCGGTTTCCGCAACATTCACGCCGGACGAAAATACAGCGGTTCTTTATGCCGTTTGAATTTGGAAGACAGAATTTCGATGGGGAATCGAATTGCGCTTTGGCTTGAGAATGTAGATTTGAACAAGCCAGTCTATATTTACTTTGATAAGAATCGGCCAGTTTATGCAATTACCGTTGAGCCCGGCCATTATCGCCTTATTGGATTCGCCGGAATTGATATGACGCACAGAATTCTCGGGCGACGCGCCTTTCACGGAAAAAACTCCAAGGAAACATTCGTCGTGCCGTTTGAAGCACGAACCAATTCAGCCGTCTATATCGGAGACTTTATTGGTTATGCGAAGGTGAACCTTGTTGCAGAGGAGTGGGCACTAAAGACCGGCACCAATAATTTTGCTGGGACAACCATCGAATTTCACAAAGAATATCCTAATCTCGCCAATTTGCCTGTGTTTTCCGTATTTGAATCGCAGCCTTAAACGCGCTGATTTAGACCGATTTTTTCAGCGCCTCAAGGCACCGCTTGTTCTCCTTCGGCGTGCCGATGGAAATGCGGATCCATTCGGGCAGTTGGTAGCCGCCCATCGGCCGCACGATCACGCCCAGCTTCTGCAATTCCCCGAATACGCGCTGGCCGTCGCCGACGCGCACCAGGATGAAATTCGCCTGTGACGGAATGAATTCCAGTCCGAGCTTGCGAAACGTGCGCGCGTAAAGTTTGAGTCCGCGCGAGTTGACCTTGCGCGTCTTTTCGACGTGTTTGGTGTCGTCCAGCGCCGCCAGTGCGCCCGCCTGCGCCACCGAGTTGATGTTGAACGGCTGGCGGATTTTTTCGAGCGCGGCAATGAAATCGGGATGCCCGATGCCGTAACCAATCCGCAAACCAGCGAGCCCGTAAATCTTCGAGAATGTCCGCATCAACAGCAGGTTCGGTTTGCTGCCGCTCCGGATTTCCGGCAGCAGGTCGAGCGGTTCATCCAGGAACTCGATGTAGGCCTCGTCCAGGGCCAGCAGGACGTCGGCCGGCACGGCGTTGACGAAGCGCGCCAGTTCCTCGCGGCCGGCGGTGGTGCCGGTCGGGTTGTTCGGATTGGCGACGAAGACAATCCGCGTGTTGGGCGTGATGGCGGTCAGCATCGCGTCGAGGTCGTGGGCATGATTTTTCGCCGGCACGACGACGAGTTTCGCGCCGAACAGGGCGGTCACGATGGGATAGACGGCAAAGCAAAATTGCGACACGACGACTTCCGCGCCGGGCGCGAGCAGCGCGTGCCCGACCATTTCGATGACTTCATTGGAGCCGTTGCCAAGGACAAGATTGGCCTGCGTCACGCCGAGTTTGGCGGCCAGCTTTTGTTTCAGGTAAAACGCGTTGCCGTCGGGGTAAAAGTTGACCTGCTTGAGCGCCTGGCGCATGGCGGCAAGGCCCAGGCGCGACGGACCGAGCGGGTTTTCGTTCGACGCGAGCTTGATGATGCCGCCGGGGTCCAGACCGAGTTCGCGCGCGACCTCCTCGATGGGCCGTCCGGGTTGATACGTCGGCAGATTTTTCAGCACGGTATTGGTGGGTAGCGGGGTTGTCATTTTACAAGGATTGGATGATTTTTTTGACGTTCACGTTTTTGGCGACGATGTCGCGGATGAGGGATATTTTTCTGGCGTCGGTCGGCCGGGTTTTGACGGTGAGGTTGTGGACTTTGGACGCAACCTGATAACTGTCCGCCTGCGCGAGCAGCACCGGAATGGGCAGGGCTTGCAGCGCCTTGAGAACATTGTCGCCGGGGCGGATGCCGCCGGTCAACACGATGCCCGCCATTTTTTCTTCGCCGGTCGGACTCATCGTCGCCCCGGCGGCCAGCAAAATGTCTTCGCGGTCACCGGGCGTGATGAGCAGCACGCCGCGTTTGAAAAATTCCATGGCGTTGTGTGCGCCCATCGCGCCCACGACCACGTCGTCCACGAGCGTGTCCAATGTGGGCGGCTGATTCAGCAATTCGGCGTGCAGTTCCTCACGAATCAGGTCCACCGTCGGGTTGCACAGCATTTGTTGATGCGGAATGACGCCGAGCAGTTCCAACCCTTTGCGCTTGAGACCGCGGCCAACGAACCGGGCGATTTCGGGAATTTTTTTCTCGAGCACCTTGTTGATGATGACGCCGATGATTTCGACGCCCTCCTTTTCAAACAGCGCCTGGTTGAGGCAGACTTCGTCAATCGGTTTGCCGATGCCGCCCTGGGTGACGATGATGACCTTGCAACCGAGCGTTTTCGCGACCTGGGCGTTGGACAAATCGAAAACCGAGCCGACGCCCGCGTGCCCGGAACCTTCGCAGAGCACAAAATCCTTTTCCCACGCCACGCGGTCGAAGGCGTTCTGGATGCGTTGGACCAGCGCTTCGTTGTTCGCCGATTCAAGGTATTTGCGGGTAAAGGCCGGCTCGACGGCAATGGGGCTCATGTCCACCAGCGGGCAGTTCAGGCGATACACCGCGTCCATGAGCACGATGTCCTCGTCAATTTTTTGCTCCTCGATTTCAACAAAGCGCTGGCCGACGGGCTTGATGTAGCCGATGAGCGGAAAATGTTGTTGCAACGCGGCAATCAGGCCAAGCGACACGGTGGTCTTGCCTTCGTTTTGGCGCGTGGCGGCAATAAAAACGCGCGGCGTGGTGGTGTTCATTTACTCGCCGGGCAAATGTGCGTCAGCGCCCGGATAAAGTTTCTGATAATCGATCGCCTGCACACCAATGATGGAAGCGACGCCGAGAATGTCGTGCGCGTTCGAACCGCGCGAAACGTCCGCGGCCGGCCGGTTCAAGCCCAATAAAATCTGTCCGTAAGCATTCGCGTGGCCAACGATCCGGACGAGCTTGCTGGCAATGTTGCCGGAATTGAGTTCGGGAAAAATCAGCACGTTCGCGCGTCCGGCAACCTGGCTGTCGTGCAATTTGCGTTCGGCGATTTCCGGCACGAGTGCGGCGTCCACCTGCAATTCACCGTCGAAGTCGGCTTCCAAAAACAACTGTTCCGCCTTGCGTTTGGCCATCGCGGTGGCGGCCTGCACCTTGCCGACGGACGGATGCGACGCGCTGCCCTTGGTCGAAAACGACAGCAACGCCACGCGTGGCCGGACGCCCAGCATGTGGCGCGCCAGCCGCGCGGTCGTCACCGCAATATCGGCGAGTTGATCCACGTTCGGATCGGGAACGACGCCGCAGTCGGCCATGAACAACACGCCGTTTTCGCCGACGCGCGTGTCCTCAACTTCCATGATCATGCAACTCGACACGGTGGCGATGTCCGGCACGGCTTTCACGATTTGAAACAGCGGACGCAACACGCTGCCGGTGATGTGCGACGCGCCGGAAACCAGGCCGTCCGCCTGGTGCATCGCCACCATCATCGTGCCGAAATAATTCGGTTGCAGCACCGCCTCGCGCGCTTCAGTGGCGCGAATTCCCTTGTCGCGGCGAAGCGAATGGAATCGCTTGGCGAAATTCTCCAGATCTTCGCTTTCGACGGGGTCGATGATGCGGATGCCCTCGATTGAAGTGTTCAAGCCCTCGGCGACTTCCCTCACTTTTGCCTGATTGCCAAGCACGATGGGCACACCCAGCCGCAACGCGTAAAACTGCCGGGCCGCCTGCAAGATGCGCGGCTCCGTGCCTTCGGGAAACACAACCCGTTTCGGATGCCGCTGTAATTTTTCGATGATGTTGCCAATGAAACGCATGGCGACAAAATAACTGGCAAATGAGGAACTGCAAAATCAATTCGCCGTGGAAAATTTTTGCGCGAAGTGCGCGATGGTTGCAAAGTAAAAATTATTTAGAATGGTTGCCAAACAAACTTCCAATCAAGTTAAACGCACCCCTCATCCCGCCAAACGGGGAGAGGGTGTCGCGCAGCGACGGATGAGGGGAATTTGTTTCAGCCTTCATTTTTCTTCGCTTCCTTCGCGACCTTTTCCGGCGCATTGACTTGGGCGCCATCAATCGTTAGTCTCTTTGATTCAATGCTGGAGACGATTGAGAAACTTTTGGTTTTGCAGGACCGCGACCGCAAAATTCATCGCGGGCAACAGGAACTCGCCCTCATCGGTCCGGAACGCGAAACCCTCCGCGCCAAAACCACGACCACCCAGGCGCAACACGAAGCCGTCAAAATGCGCGTCAAACAAACCGAGTCCGACCGCAAACAGCTCGAACTCGACGTTGAAACGAAGAAGCAGCAGATTGAAAAATACGCCAACCAACAGCTTCAGACGCGCAAGAACGAGGAATACCGCGCGCTGGCCCACGAAATCGAAACGTGCAAGGCCGACATCACGAAGATCGAGGACCAGGAAATCGTTTTGATGGAACAGGCCGAGCTGGCGCAAAAAGAGGCGGGCCGCCTTTCGCGCGAGGCCGACGAAATAAAAAAATTGGCGGAAGGCCAGATCGCGCAGCTCAACCAGCGCGAGGAGAATTTGAAGAAGGAACTCGCCGAATTGCAACGAGGCCGGGTCGAGCTGGCCGCCGCGGTGGACGAAACCGTGTGTCAGCGCTATGAGCGGCTGTTCAAGAGCAAGGGCGAAAACGTTGTCGTGGGCGTGCAGCACGGCGTTTGCGGCGGCTGCCACATGAAATTGCCCGCGCAAATCCTGGTCATGTGCCAGGCGCATCAGGAACTCGTCAGTTGCACGAACTGCGGCCGGATTTTGTATTACACCCGCGACATGGTGCTGGCCGGGGCGGAATGACGCACGCCGGCCGGTTTATTCATTCGCGGTTGTTGTTCAAGGCAGAGGTTCGCCGTTTCGGAAGTAGAAAATATATCTACCCGGCACGGAACTGTTAAGGCTCTGATATATCAAACCGGTCACCACGTTTGTATCCAGAAATGAGCCCGGAACTCCCGAGCCGTCCAGTTCAAACGTTGAACCGCTGACGCTGGCATAACACGCTCGCGCGGAAGAACCTCCCAGACCATTAACGCCGTTGCTGGCATCGCCTGCTTCCCATTGCACCTTGAAATAATTGAATTCCATGTCGAAATCGCCCGGAGCATTGCCGGAAGAACGGTCAATGATCACCAATTGACAGCTTAACAGCTTGTCCGCGTGATACGCATAGTAACCCACATTGACCCAGTCCACCCCGAAGGCATTGTGGCCATTCACCGTGTTGGTTCCATATTTCACGACATCGGAAGCGGTATTGCGGGTATCCACATCGGCCCAGTAGGGAGCGATAATGCTGATGCCCAGCTTATTCAAGGGAGTGGGTGTATAGGCCGATTGAGCATTGTCAAAAGTCACGTTGCCATTGTTGTTTACATAAAGCGTGGCGTTGGAACTGCCAAAGAAATTAATGAGGAAGCCAATTGGCACTTTAGCCGTCGAGCCGTCATCATTTCGATCCAAAATCTGCTGATCAAACCCGGGCCGGATGGCATTGGTAACTCCCAACCGGAAGAAGCCCTGCCCCGGCGGCAGGTTGGTCACGACCAGATTCGTTTGCCCCGGGCCATTCCGCAACAACCACGTCCAATCCTGATTATCGGTGAGATTCGTCTTGAAATACAAATCATATACCCCATTCGCATTGGTTGCCGGGGCATGAATGGTGAAGGCGGCGACATTATTGGTCAGCGCAATTTTCAGCCATAAATCGTTCGTATCAAAAATTTGGGCGCGCAAAGCCGGGAAGGAGGGGGCAAAGACAGCAAAGGCCAAGACGAAGCCGGAAACCAAAACTTCTCGTGACCACTTCATACTTTGCATACTTTGCCTGTTTTTGCCTGTTTAGAAGAACGTGGCTCCATTTCTAGCGCCACCTCAAAGGAAAGGCGAGAGATTTGCGCAAATGATTGAACGGTCAATTTGTGAATGCACCATTGTGCTTGATTCCCAGCCTAATCCAGATCGTAACCTATTCTAAATTCATTAAAGAGCGAGCGCAAGCTGGGAACGACTTTCAAACCCCGCCTTGTCAGCCATCCGTTTTGCAGGTAGATTGCCCATGGTTTTGGAAGGGCGGAGAATCGCTTCCGGCGCGAGTCGGGGGAGGAAAGTCCGAACACCAAAGGGCGCGATGCCGCGTAACTCAGGCTCGTTTGGCTGGGATACACGCGGGCGGAAAGTTGAAAGACTTTTCGACGGATAGTGCCACAGAAAATCAAACCGCCGGTCCCGCATTGCGGGACTGGTAAGGGTGAAAAGGTGCGGTAAGAGCGCACCGCGCGAAGCGCAAGCGACGCGGCACGGAAAACCCCATCGGGTGCAAGGCCAAATAGGGGATCCCGGAGCGGCCCGCTCCAGGTTTCGCGAAAGCGAAACGGATTCCGGGTATCGGCTGCCCAGACAAATGGTTCTCTCCCCCGGAGCAATTCGGGGCAGACAGAATTCGGCTTACAGCCCTTCCAAGACCAATTCAAATTCCCAAATCCGGAGGGGCGAGTTACACGAGCCCCACTCCAACCAACAGAAAGTCAGGGACTCGTATAACTCGTCCCTCCGATTAATTCAAAATTATCATCCCTTTCCCGCTGCGAACCGGCTGGGTCTTTTTGATCGCTGCGGACGAACTCACATTGCCAACCCGATCCACCGCGCTGACTGCAATGACGTCCGGCTTGGAATTTTCAAACGTCCGCGTCGTTTGATGGGCCGGCAGAATTTCCGTCGCCCAGACTTCGTTGGTGCGATATTGCAAAATCCACAGCCACGCGGGTTCGCCCGCCGTTTCCCAATTCACGCTCAAACTGGACCGGCCGTTTTCGGCAACGGTGAGCTTCGGCTTGTCCGGCGGCACGGAATCCAGCCACGGTGATGCCGGCACCAGCGCGGTTTGCGTGTATTCGGCGCGAACGGCGTCCGTCAAGGCGCGGTTGTCCGTGAGATTTCGCAGGTGATAAAAAATTTCGCCGCGCGCGCCGGATTGACTGCGCGTGACTTTGATTTGCCGGGCGATTTCGTCCGGCCCCCACTTTTCACCGACATTGGCGGCGTTGAGTCCCGGCCAAAGATGCCGGCCCTTGGGATTCTGTTGCACCCACCAGTTGAGCAATGCGGGAAAACTTTGCTCCTTCGGCTCAACCGCCCAGTAAAGTTGCGGCGCGAAATAATCGAGCCAGCCGTTGGCCAGCCACAGGCGCGAGTCGGCGTAAAGTTTCGCATAGGCGTCCAGGCCCCGGATTTGCGGCGGATTCATCGGCCGCCAGATGCCGAACGGACTGATGCCGAACTTCACCCGCGGTTTCAGCGCCTTGATGGACTGGTAAACGTTCTGGATGAATTGATTGACGTTGGCGCGCCGCCAGTCGTCACGGTTTAAAAAACCATTGGCCAAACCAAATTTTTGCCAGGTCGCACCGTCGGGAAATTCCCGTTCGCGGCCCGCCGTGTCCTTTTCCGGGTAGGGATAAAAATAATCGTCGAACTGCACGCCATCCACGTCGTAGCGCCGCACCACGTCCATGACCACGCGCAAAACGTATTGGCGCACGACCGGTTCGCCGGGGTCGAGCCAGATCTTGTCGCCATATTTGCGGACCAGTTCCGGGTGGGTCCGTGAAATGTGGTTCAACGCCACGGGCGATTTGTTCTGCGGATGCAACGCGCGGAACGGATTGAACCACGCGTGCAGTTCGAGTCCGCGTTGGTGCGCCTCCTGGATGGCAAAGGCCAGCGGGTCATAAAACGGCTGCGGCGCCTTGGCCATCGTGCCGGTGAGATATTCCGACCACGGCTCAATGGCTGAGGCATACAGGGCGTCGGACGAGGGTCGCACCTGGAAAACAATCGCGTTCAGCTTCAATTGCACCGCGCGGTCCAGCAACGAAATCAGCTCGGCCTTTTGCTCCGCAACGCTGAGGCCGGGTTTGGACGGCCAGTCCTTGTTGGCCACGGTCACGAGCCACGCGCCGCGAAATTCGCGCGCCGGTGGCGGCGGCGTCACGGAAACGGGGCGATAAACCTCGCCCGCCGCGAAAAGCATCGCGGGCAGCAACCCGATGAAAACGGCCAAAAATCGAATCCGAGCCATAAGCTGTTGAGAAATAAGACGCTTTGGCGCGCCCCTTGGCAAAGTTTTTTTGGGCAAATCATTCCTTAATACTTTCTTAACGCCAACCGCCCATCTCTTGATTAGCCGTTTCGCCGGAGTTGCGTCATGGTGCGGACATGAACGAGTACGATTTGATTCAACGGGCAAATGGAACGGAGCGCGGGTGTCCGCAGCAGCCCGGATTGCCGAATGAGCGCACGAAATACCGAAGTGTTTTGGGGTTTTCAATCTGCTGCGGCTGGGACAGCCGCGCTCCCAGGGCTCGCAATTTGAAACAAAACCCATGACTGACTTCATCTACCTCGCCGTCATCGCGCTCTTTTTTGTCGCGAGCGGGCTTTACGCCCGCTGGTGCGAAAAATTGTAAGGACATTTATGGAAAACCTCGTCGTCGGCCTGATTGCCCTCGCGCTGTTCGCGTATTTGTTCATCGCGATGGTTCGTCCTGAAAAATTTTAACCAAACGCCTATGCAAACTTCCGGCTGGCTGCAACTTGCCCTCTTCGTCGTCGCCCTCGCGGCGATTACGAAACCCATGGGCCTTTACCTCATGCAGGTGCTCGACACCAATGGTCGCACCTGGTTCGACCCCGTGCTGCGTCCGCTGGAGCGGCTCACCTACCGGCTCATGGGTGTGCGCGCCGGTCAAGAGCAAGACTGGCGGCAATACACCTGGGTCATGCTGTTGTTCAGCCTGGTGGGTTGCGTGTTCACCTACGCCATCCTGCGCCTGCAAAATCACCTGCCGCTCAATCCGCAAGGGCTGGGCGCGCTCACCCCGCATCTCGCGTTCAACACCGCCGTCAGTTTCACCACCAACACCAACTGGCAGAGCTACGGCGGTGAATCCACTATGTCCTACCTCTCGCAGATGGTGGGCCTGGCCTTCCAAAATTTCGTTTCCGCCGCCACCGGCATTGCGATTGCCGCGGCGCTCGTGCGCGGCATTGCGCGGCATTCCACGAAACTGCTCGGCAACTTCTGGGTGGACCTCGTGCGTGTCACTTACTACCTGTTGCTGCCCATCTGCCTCGTGCTGGCAGTTTTCTATGTCTCGCAAGGCATGATTCAAAATTTCAAGCCCTACACCACGGCGAAGCTCGTGGAATCCTACACCATCCAAGTGCAGAAAACCGACGACAAAGGCCAGCCCGTGACCACCAATGTGGCGGTCATGGTGCAAGCGCCAAAACTGGATCAAAAAGGACAACCGATGCTGACCAACGGCGTGGCGGTGATGATGGATGTGCCGCAGCTCGACGCAAAAGGCCAGCCGGTCATGACCAACGTGGCCGTCATGGTGGATCAAAAAGTGGAGGAACAATCCATCGTGCAAGGCCCGATGGCTTCACAGGTCGCGATCAAATTGCTCGGCACGAACGGCGGCGGCTACACCAACGCCAATGCCGCGCATCCGTTCGAGAACCCCACGCCGCTCTCTAACTTTCTGCAAATGCTGTCCATCTTCGCGATTGGCAGCGGCCTCACTTATTACCTCGGCCGCATGACCAAAAACCAGGCGCACGGCTGGTCGGTCTGGGGCGCGATGATGACGTTGTTCCTCGCCGGCGTGTTGCTTTGCTGGTGGGCCGAGGCGAAGGGCAATCCCATTCATCAGCAACTTGGCATCGCCGCCGCGGATGGCAACTTGGAAGGCAAGGAAGTCCGCTTCGGCATTTTCAATTCCGCCTTGTTCGCCACGGTCACCACCGACGCTTCCTGCGGCGCGGTTAATTCCATGCACGATTCCTTCACGCCGCTCGGCGGGCTGGTGCCGATGTTCAACATGCAGACCGGCGAGGTGATCATCGGCGGCGTGGGCGCGGGACTTTATGGAATGTTGGTGTTCGTCATTCTCGCCGTGTTCATCGCCGGGCTGATGGTTGGGCGCACGCCGGAATATCTCGGTAAAAAAATCCAATCCTTCGAGGTGAAAATGGCAATGCTCTCGCTGTTGATTCTCTGCCTGACCATTCTCGGTTTTTCGGCCTGGGCGGCGGTGAGCCAGTGGGGGCTGGCCGGATTGAACAATCAAGGCCCGCACGGCCTGAGCGAAATTCTCTACGCATATTCGTCCTGTGTCGGCAACAACGGCAGCGCCTTTGCCGGCCTCAACGCCAACACCCCCTGGTATGACACCACCTTGGGTATCGCCATGCTCTTCGGCCGTTTTCTGATGATTGTGCCGATCATGGCGATGGCCGGATCGCTCGCGCAAAAGAAACTCATCCCGGCCAGCACCGGCACGTTCCCCGTGTCCGGCGGCACGTTTGTCGTGTTGCTGCTCGGCACGGTGTTGCTGGTCGGTGCGCTGAACTTCCTGCCCGTGCTGACGCTCGGCCCGGTGGTCGAACACTTCCTCATGTTCCAGGGCAAACTATTTTAATTATGGACTGCGGTGGCAGAGCGCAGCGGCGACACCGCTTTCAAACATGAATATTCCAATAAACTTCAGACTCCAAAAGCGGCGTGGCGCTTCGCTTCCCGCCGCACTCCAAAAATTTTTATGACCCACAAAGCTCCATCACTTTTCGACTGGTCCATCGCCGGCCCGGCGGTGGGCGACGCCTTCAAAAAGCTCGACCCGCGCCTGATGGTCAAAAATCCCGTCATGTTCGTGACGATGGTGGGCGCCACGCTGACCACGGTCGGCATTTTCACGGCGACGGCGGATCGCGGCTTCATCGCGCAACTCGCGGTCTGGCTCTGGTTCACCGTGCTCTTCGCCAACTTCGCCGAAGCCGTCGCCGAAGGCCGCGGCAAGGCGCAGGCCAAAGCATTGCGCGGCACGCGGGTCAATACGGTCGCCCGCCGCGTTGGCAAAAACGGCAAGGTGGAAGAAGTCAGCGCCGACGGCCTGCGCAAAGGCGATGTCGTCCTCGTGCGTGCCGGCGAAATCATTCCCGCCGATGGCGACGTCATTGAGGGCGCGGCCACGGTGGACGAATCGGCCATCACCGGCGAATCCGCGCCCGTCATCCGCGAAAGCGGCGGCGACCGCAGCGCCGTCACCGGCGGCACGCGCGTGTTGTCCGACGAAATCAAAATCCGCGTTTCGATCAATCCTGGCGAGGGGTTTCTCGACCGCATGATTTCGCTCGTCGAAGGTGCGTCACGCCAGAAGACCCCGAACGAAATCGCGCTCACCATCCTGCTTTCGGCGCTGACATTGATTTTTCTGC